>JAQVEQ010000066.1 GCA_028697875.1 Novosphingobium sp.
CTTGCGCGCCCGCTCCATATCGAGCCCGGCCTGCTTCGCGGCGGCTTCGATACTGGCGGGCGAAGGCGGGCCGAGATCGTACATCGCCTTGTGGAACGCGGCATAGCGGCCTTGCTCGGCGGCGGCGAGTCCCATGCGCGCGGCCGCCGCGCTCTGTTCGGAGAGGATCGGGAATTCGCGAATCACGACCTTGAGATCCGGGTCGTCCGCGGTCAGGCTTTCCACTTCGGCCATGCTGGCGCGGCAGTAAGTGCAGGCGAAGTCGCTGAATTCGACCAATACTTTCGAACCGTTGGGATTGCCGAGCACGGCGCCCGGGAACGGCGTGGTCACCTGGTCCAGGATCGGCTTCAGCCGGGCGGCGGCTTCGCGGGCCTGAAGGCGGTCCATGGCCTCGGGAATCACTTCCGGGTGGTCGAGCAGATAGGCATGCACGACGGATTCGGTGGCCGTCCGGGTCAGCCCCGTCCACGAGGCGGCAAAGCCCCCGGCAAGGCCGAGCACGGCGGCACCGAATGCAAGAAGGACGGTACGGGAGAGGGTTGTGGACGAATTGTCAGCCATCGTCCTTGGACTTACGCTTCTTTTTCTTGTCTTCAAGGGCCGCGCGCGCCTGCAGGGTAATATCCTCCGCCCGCAGCCAGTCGGCCGAACCCTGGGGCAGGCCGGGCAAGGCTGCTTCGGCGTTCTGCAGCGCTTCGGGGAAACGCCCTTCCATTACTTGCTGTTCGGCGCTTGCCAGCCGCGCGCGCGGCATGTCGCCTTGCGCGGCATAGACCACCCCCAACTGGTACCATGCGAACGGGCTTTCCCGGTCGCGGGCCACCGCCGCTTTCAGCACCCGTTCCGCTTCGGGGTAATTGACGGGGTTTTCCGTCGCGACCAGTGCGTGGCCGAAGATCGTGGCGATCAGGGCATTGTTGCCGGTCAGCCGGGTCGCCTCGCGCAGGGCCGGCAGTGCTTGGTCCGGGCGGCCGGATTCGAGCAGGATCTGGCCCTCGAGTTCGAGGAAATAGGGATTGTCGGGCTCGGCCGAAATCAGGGCGGCCGTCTCGGCCAGCGCCTTACCGACGTAGGCTTCCTTGTGATAGGCATAGGCCCGGGCATAGTGGGCCGGGATGCTGCTGTCGGTCGGCGGATAGGCGGCCAGCGTCTGCGCAGGCTCGGCAAGGTAGCCGTAAAGCTTCGCCCGGACCCTGAGAAAACGCTCTTCCAGCGACGGGTCGTCGGGCTTGTTCCAGGCCGGATCCTTGTCGTAGATGTCGCGCAGGTTGGCGATCCGGTCCCCGGTCAGCGGGTGGGTCCGGCTGAAAGTCGCTTCTTCGTTCTGGCTGTAGCCGTGGCGGAATTCCAGGTTCTGCAGCTTCTTGAAGAATTCGATCGAGCCGCGCCCCGAAATGCCGGCTTTCGAAAGGTATTCCGCCCCGGCCGCGTCGGCGGAGGATTCCTGCACCCGGCTGAAAGCGAGGAACTTGCCCATCGCCGCCTGCTGGCCCGCCGCCAGCACGCCCATTGCCGCGTCCGGGCTCCCCGCCGCCGCCGCCGCGACGCCGAGCAGAAGCGACAGGATGGAAATGCTGGTCGCCGCCTTGGCGCCTTCGTCGTAGCGGATGATGTGCCCGCCGGTGATGTGGCCCAGTTCGTGGGCGATCACGCCTTGCACTTCGTTGACGTTGTCGGCCGCGTTGATCAGCCCGCTGTGGATGTAGATCGCCTGCCCCCCGGCGACGAAGGCGTTGATCGACGGATCGTTGAGCAGCACGAAGTCGACATTGCCCTTGCCCAGGCCCGCGGCCTTGACCAGCGGCGCGCCGATGTCCTTGAACAGGGCTTCGGTTTCCGCATCGCGCAGGATGGATTGCGCGGCGGCATGCTGGACCGACAGCGCGAGCGCGGCGGCGATCGCGAGAAACCGGGCGAACAGACGGGCGGTCAGGCTGGCAGGCTGGCGCATTGCATACCCTGCTAGCGCTTTTCCGGCTGAACCGGAAATGAAGATGTGTGCGACAGGGCTGGCGTGCCCGGCGGCATGGCCATTCCTTGAGGCGGCGGTTCGGCTCAGCCGACCAGCTTGCGGGCGGCGCGTTCGAGCAGGGGGACGTCTTCCGGCACTTCGCCGAGGATGACCACTTCGCCCGTCTCCAGTCGGCGGATCATCACCAGTGCGAACTCGTTGCCGCTGGGGTCGATCTCGTCGAAAGCCTGGGGTTCCATCGCGCGCAGTTTGTCGGCCAGCTGTTCGCGGGCGTCTTCCTGTTCCGCCGTCTTGCCGCTTTCCTCGCGGCGCAGGCGGCGTTCCTCGGCCACGACGGCCTTGAGCCCGCCCTTGGCGGCCGTGAGGAAATCACCCAGCTTGCCGCGTTCCACGCCCAGACGGTGCCCGTGGCTCAGCGCGGTGGCGTATTCGGTGAGGCGGGTCTTGTCGTAATCGGCGCCGAAGACGAGCTTGACCACCGGCGTCATCGGCGCGCGATCCTGCATGGTCAGGCCGGAATCGGCGACCAGTTCGGCGAATTCTTCGGGCGCATCGGCCGCGGCGAGCGAGAAGTCGTAAGCGCGGCCGATGGCGGCATAGAGCGCCTGGCGTGTGCGGTCTTCGCTGCCGCGCGCGCATTCGGCCAGTTCGCGGGCGGAGGCGAGCCAGTCGCCCAGGCCCATGTCGGCCTCGTCCAGTTCCGGCAAGTCGATCAGCGGATAGTCGTCGTCCGCGTCGAAGGCCGCGGCCGGTTCGCTCATCGGGGGTGCGGCGGCAGGGGCCGGGTTGGCGGCCAGGCCTTCGACGTCATGAAGCGGAGCGTTCTCCGGCAGGGCGGGCTGCCAGGTAGGAACGTCGTCCATGGCATGATAATCGCCGTCTTCTTCGCCGTATCCGTCTTCGTCTTCCGGCAGGGCGCGGTCGGCGAAAGCGGCGAACCGATCCCTCTCCGGATGATCCCCCTCCAGGCGATCCTCCTCCAGGTGATCGCCGTCCGGCTCATCGTCCCGGCGCAACTCCCTGGGTGCGAGCATGTCGGTCAGCGAGGCGAAGCCGTCGTCGTTCACGGCGCCGAAGGCCGGTTGCGGCAGGTCCGCCATATCCGGCGCCTCTTCGCCCAGCGGAGTGGTGAGGTCGAGGATATCGTCGGCCTGTCCGCCGTTCTCGATGGCTTGCGAGGCGGGGCCGTCGGCCCAGTCGGTCAGCGGTGCGTTCAAGGCCGGCCGCAACACTTCGAGGTCGGCGTCTTCCTCATCGCCGTCCTCGGTGTCTTCGAGCGCCTGGTCGATTTCGAGCAGCAGTTCGTCGGTCGTGAACTGGTCGGCCAGTTCCTTCCAGTTGATGACGCCGAAAATGAAATCGATCGTGTCGTCGTCGCTGGAGAAGGGCAAGAGGATGCCCCGGTAAAGGATCGTCGCGCCGCGCTGGTTGACGAATTCCGCTTCGAAACCGATCGGGGCCTGGTTGGCCAGGATCTGCATGTAATGGTCGGTGATGCGCGAGAGCAGGGAACGGCTCGGCACGTCGGAAAGCTGCGCGATGTCGCCGTCCGCGCCGCATTCCTCGGCCAGTTTGTCGCCGAGAAAGGCGATGCCGGGATTGTCGATGCCCGACGAAAAATCCAGCAGCACGCTGTAAGGCCCGAAATCGTCCAGGCTTTCGGGGTTGAGGTCTTCGATGCTGGGGAAATTGCGGTCGCCCAGCAGCCCCGCCCAATGGTTGTAGGCGCGCACCTGCATGCGGCGTTCGTTTTGGCCGATCGCGCCGGGCGGCAGGTCGCGGCCGGTCTCGTCCTCGACCGGTTCGTACTCCTGCGCCTCGGCATCGAAATCGATGCCGTCGGCGAAGTTTCCTCTCAAAGTGTCCATCGCGGTTCAGCCCCCGTGAGCGGTATCCGGGGGCATTTTGGTGCGACATGGTGAATTAATCGTAAAGTTATGCCGTGGGCCTTGCCGGGGGCTTCGCCTTTCCGTCCTGCCGGGGCCGGGGCCGGGGCCGGGGCCGGGGCCGGGGCCGGGGCTGGGGCTGGGGTGGCGGGCCTACCTGCCCCCGGTCAGCATGTCGAAGCCGGGATCGGCCGCGATCATCGCCCGGCGCAGGGCCGCGCGGGCCAGCCGTTCCACCTCGACCTTGCGGCGGGCCGCGGCCAGCGCAAGCGACGGGGCGGGGCGGAGGATTTCGGCGTCGTAGCCGTCGGCCACGATCACGCCGCAGCTGTCCGGGCGGAATTCCGCCTGGTCGAGGCAGGCACGGTCGAGATGGGGCGGCAGGCCCCAATAGAAGCGGTCGCAGTAGTCGAGATAGTCGGGCCATTTGGCATCGCCCAGAAGGTCCGCGCGGGCGACCTTGATCTCCACGATCACGACCCGCCCTTTCTCGTCGATTCCCATCAGGTCCGCGCGCCGCCCGTTGCGCAGCGGCATTTCCGGCAGGCACCAGATATTGTTGCGGGCGAAGAGGCGGCAGATGCCGCGCGCCACGGCCAGCGCCTCGCGTTCATCCCCGGGCGGGGCCGGACTGGGCAGGGCGGGTGATTCGGACATGCCCCAGATAGAGAACATAGCAAGAACCCGGTCAAGCGCGGATCGTCTGAACTGGCTGTTGTTAGCCGGAAGGTTACCGGAAAGGTCAGGCGTTGCGCGGGGTGCGCGGCGCCATGTTCTTCGGGACCAGCGCCAGGATCGCCGCGCGGGCGGACTGGAATTCGCGCCACAGGGCAAGCGCGGCGGGCGCGGCATCGGCGCCGCGCGCCTTGGCCGCCAGCAAGGCGGAAAGGCCGGGTTCCATGATCGCGGCGAGATCGGCAATGCCGCTTTCGGCCATGCGCCGGCGCCAGCCGCCGATATTGCGAATCAGGGCCGGGAAATCCCGGACTTGCGCCGTTGCCGGTTCGGGTTCGAGCCCGGCCATCATGGCCACGGCCGCCGCCGCATCCTGCAGGGCCGCCCATGTCATGGCCGCTGCCATGACTGCGGCGTCGGCTGTTTCTGTGTGGAATCCGCCCTCGCCCGCTGGCGGCGGGGCCTGGACCTGGCCGGCTGAGCCGGGGGGGAATCCTGGCGCTATCGCGGTCATGCATCCGGCATAGCGAGTCGTCGTTGCCAAATCGCTAAAATCGGCATGACCGGACCCCGGACGTAAAAGCACTGGCATGGCGCGCCACACGCTGCTAACTGCCCGCCTCGCCTGACGCGTTTTGGGCACCCGTAGCTCAGCTGGATAGAGCGCTGCCCTCCGAAGGCAGAGGTCACAGGTTCGAATCCTGTCGGGTGCGCCATTCTCGAACAAAAGAGAGAACTGCGGGCGTGGTCTTGGCCACACCCCCCGCAGCGGTGCGGGCGAGCACAGCCTTGGAGCCGCTGATGCGGATTTCCCGGTCGTCCACGCGCACCTCGTTGAGCAGCAGCCGGGCATAGGCCTGCCGAAGATCAGGAGGGCCGCTATACAGCTTCTCGCGCAGGAGCAGTGCGACCTTCTCGATCTTCTCCGGGGTGATCACTGGCTCTGCCATAGCAAGGCGGCGGGTGAGGTCGGCGATCTGGTCGGCAAGTTCGTCACGCCGGAAGCGAAGATTGACCAGGCGCTCGCGCATCGAAGCATCTTCCGCGTCCATCAGACCCTTTTCGACCAACTCCAACAGTCGGGCGATGCCTGCCTCCGCCTCTTTGTGGTCCTGACGCATCTGGCGCAGCCGGTCGCGATTACGGTCCTCGCGTTCGATCGCTGTGCGCAGATATTCGCCCAGCAGGTCCTTCAGGTGCTCAGGCTGCAATATCTGCTCGGATACCTCATCGATGACGATGCGGTCGAGCTTGTCCATCGGCATGCGCAATCCCGTGCAGCCGAATGGCCCTTCCTTGAGGCGGGTGGAGCAGCAGTAATAGCGGTACCGTCCACCCTTGCCGGTGTTCTGGATGAGGGCTGCCCCGCAATGGCCACAGCGCGCCACTCCTGCCAGCAGCGTCGGCGAGTTGACGATGCGCGGAGCCACGCGCTTGGGAGCGCGGCTCTGGAGCAATGCCTGCACGGCATTGAACGTCTTTTCGTCGATGATGGCGGGGACCGCGAACGGTACCCACTCGGACGGCGGACGGGGTCGGCCGTTACGGCTGTCGGTGCGGTTGAAGTGATGCAGCCCGTGATAGGTGGTGGAGGTCAGGATGTCATGGACGCCGCCCGTGGTGAACCTGCGGCCCCGCCGAAGGATACCGCGCTCGTTGAGCCAGGTGGCAATGGCCTTCACTCCCATCGGACGGCCTTCTGTACCGGAGGCCATGTCGAAGATCATCCGCACGATCCGGGACTCGGCCTCGTCGATGACCAGCACCTTCTTGTCCTTGTTGCCGCGCCGTTCGGCGATCTCGACGCCGTAGCCATAGGGCGGGCGTGACCCGTTCCAGAAGCCCTGCCGGGCGTTCTCCAGCATGGCGCGATGAACGTGCTTTGCGGTTTCACGGCTCTGATGTTCATCGAAGATGTGCAGAAGCTTGCGGAACATCTCGCCGGTCGGGTCCTGTGTGACCTCCTGCGTGATCGAAACCAGCTCAACCCCGACCTTGCGCAGCTCGCGGATGTAGAGTTCGGAATGCAGTGAGTCGCGGCTGAACCGGCTGAGAGAGTGCACGACCACAAGATCGAACGGCTTGTCTGACCGCTTGGCGGTATGGATCATCTCCTGGAAAACAGGGCGATCCTCATCGAGAGCCGAGGCCCCCGGCTCGGAAAAGACCCGCACCACCTCAATGTCCTGTCGCGCGCACCATGCGCGACACTGCACAATCTGGTCGGGGATCGAGAGGTCGCGTTCGGCCTGACGGGCGGTCGAGACGCGGACATAGATTGCCGCCCGCGTCATGGCCGGTCACTCCTCGCCGAAGAGGATCGCGTCGATCTCCTTGCCCAGATAAGCCCGTAGGATTGCCACTTCGTCACGCAACACCGGCAGGATTGCCGGAAAATCAGTGACAACCGCCTGCTCGCCCTTGGGCGACGGCTTGACGGGCGGCGGAAGCGCAACCCGCCTGCGCCGGATAGTGATCCGGCCGCTGCGCCTTGGCGCAGGGCGTCCCTTCGGCGAGCGGCAGGAGGCGGGTTGGGCGTCCATCTCCCATTGTCTACGGGAACCAGACCAAGGCAACCAAGAGGTGTTTTCCCAGCCGGGACAAACTGTAGCCCAGTAGAGGAGCATACGCCGTTATTGAGTGCAGCTAATTGCTGAAGACCAGCAGTCACGATCGCGCTCCCTTGGCCCCTTTGAGTCGCGCCACGGCGGCCATTCGTCTTATTTCCAACGCCGACTGGACTGCATCATGCGCGCGGGAAGCGTCCGCCAGGATGTAATATTTGGCGGCAGTCTGGGTGCTGGCGTGGCCGAGCAAATCGGGCACCAACATCACCTTGTCGGGATCATGGTCCACGAAGCTCGTTGCCGCGATGCTGCGGAACAGGTGGGGCCAGACGTGTCGCCCAAAGGCGTCGCAGGTCCGTTTCTTGATTTGTGCACGAATGGGACCATCACCCATAACCCCACCCCAGCGATCAATCCAGAGCCGATCAGTTTTCGTGCCTTTCCCTCGCGCAAGCAGTCTGCGCCGGTGATCGCGCAGATAGGTATCGATGTATTGACTCAGTACGGGTGATAGGTCTGCTTCATAGGCGTACGCATTCTTGGTCTCCTCCTCTGTGAATGTGAGGCGGTAGCAGTCATTATCATACCAGAGCTGCTTACCGATCTCGATCGCCGTGAGGTTGGCAATACGAACCGGGCAACTCGCGAGAATGGCAATCAGCAATCCGTCGCGCATACAGGTGGCGGCGTGATACCGGTCGCCCATTTCCAGGCCCTGATCCATGAGGCCGATGCCCAAGGCCAGGAGTTGCCGGGCGTCGACCATGTGACCGCGCTTGTCTCTTTCGGCCCTGGCGACGGTCTTGAGGTGCGTGACGACGTTCCCCAGCCAGACCCAGTCATGATCTGGTGCCATGACGGCCAGCATGCGGGCGAACCCCTGCACCATCATGGCTGTGCTCCACGATGATACCCGTTGCTGCAATTCGAGCACGAACAGGCGGACACGATCAGGAGTGGCGCGTGCCTCGGGCGTCTGGTCGGGATCGAGCCATCCCCTACGGGCAAGGAACGACAACCATTGCCCGTAGCCCTGTTCGACAATTCGGCGGCGGGATGCGCTCCATTTTCGGGCGGGTTGCGGCCCGGATAGAAAGCTTGTGACTTCGCGGGCCTCCCGCCACCGCATCTGATCCAATGGCGGCCAGTCCTGGGGTTTGATGCAAAGAGGGACCCTCATACGACGTCCACCGGCCCGATAAAGTCCTGTGCCGCGTCACCGCGCTTGCTTCGTTTAATCCTGATCCGGGCGGTCTCGCGGCTGCGGAGAATGTGCTCCTGGTAATGCTGTGACGCCTGCCGCTGCTTGGGCCGGGCGTAATAGTAGCGGGTTGTGTTGACATCGCGGTGACCGAGATGCTGGCTGACGGTGAAGATGCCTTCGGGGTTGTCCTGCAGGTAGAGTTCCGCCGATATGTGACGGAACTGATGGGGCGTAATCACAATGCCCAGTTCACGCTTGGACTGCGCACCGATTGCATGGGCCATGGTCCTTGGGTCGATGCAGCTGCCGTCCGCTGACGGAAACAGCCAGGGGTTTGGATCGGGGCACAGCCTCGGCCGCCAATCCTTCAGATAGATTTCGAGCATGGCGGCTGTCGGTTCCAGGAGAGGGAAGCGCTGGTCCTCTTCGTTCTTCACCTCGGATGCGTCATGCTCGATGATCCAGAAGGCATCACTGCCGTGTCCGATCTTCCTGATCGACCTGCCGAGTTCGAGGCCCACGAGGTTGGCGCGACGGACGCTGCACACCAGCAGCAACTCGATGGCCATCGCGGTGCGGGCAAGTGCGGCTGCGCCACGTTTGTTCGGGTTCTTGGTCGCCCGCTCCAACAAGATAGCGGGCAGGAGTTGGACCCTGTCGGCAAACCGCTGATCATCGAGCTTGTCGAGCAAGGCGCGGTTCTTGGCGGTCATGCCTCGCCGGTATTCACGCTGATCGCGGACGCTGTAGAAAATGAGGTCAAGCCGAGCGAGATCGTTGGCGGACATATTACACCAACGGGCGATGACGCGAACGCGGAGAGCAAGCTGGAACATCTGCGGCGTGATTACACCGCCTGCACGATCGCGCAGAAACTGCAGTGTACGGTCGACATTCGCAGGACTGACCACATCTGACAGACGCGCCAGCGCCGAGATGGGAGTGCCGGTGTGAACCAACGCGGATACGAGGACCGTCGCATTGTAACGATATTGCTGGACCGTGGCGGGTTTCAGGGGCTTGGTGCGTTTCATCTCGAAGCCGGACGGCGAGGCGAGCGAATCCAGGAATGCGTCCAATTCCGCTGCTAACGACGGCGGCCATTCGCTCTGCGCGATCCAGTAGCTGGTCCGCTAGGGCCGGGGCGGCGTGAGATGGGGAAGATCATCCCGCATGGCTGCCAGCTTGTTCCAGGCCTTGATGCTGCCGCGCAGGACTCCCAGCCAATCCCCAATCATGGCTTCATCGCGCAGGTGCACCGTGAACCGTTCGATGACAGCATCTGACATGTGCCGTGGCAGCACCCCCTGGCTCGCCGCGAAGTGGAACAGCCGGGAGGTTGCGCGCCGCATCTTTGTGTCGAGCGACCCCTGCAATTCGGCCCAATCGCCAGTGAGTGCGTAGCGCGAGCGCGGATTGAAGAGCAGACCTCGCGCCAAACGAAACGCTTTGCGGAGACGGGATTTCATGTTGGCGAAGGATTGGTCAGTCATACCAGCCATCGCCGGCGAAAGTTGCTCCAGGCGATCAAAGATAACGCGCTGATCGGCAGGGAGATCGAGCAGGCCGTGCCCTATCAGGGCATCGACGCGCTTGATCGCTGAACGGAGAAACGCGATTTGCGAAGCTGGAAGATCGCATTCGAGAAGATATTCGCGCAGATGCTCCAGCGTGAGAAGGGGTCGGCCTTCCTTGATTTTACCCTTGTTATGATCATTGTTGTTCATTGTTATTCACCGTGGATCAAACGATAAAATTAGTGATAACTCTCTTATACTATTCCCTGGCTGTAGTTATTGAGGGTATTTACAAGAGCTGGGCAGTCTCGCCCCTGAGGAATTTCACGAGGTCCGCCTTGTCGAGCCTGACCCGGCCACGGGAACGATAAGCAGCCAGGCCCTCGCAGCGAATCCAGCGGCGGATCGTGGGCTGGGAAACCTGAGCGAACTGCGCAGCCTGTGACACCGTCATGAGTTCGATGGGCATGGCGATGGCCGGGGGTATAGCCGCCTTGGGCAGCGTCGAAGTCGGCCCTTCGACCTTCCTGCGCTTGAGCTTGATCACATCCTGTCTCCTTCTTGCGACCGGCCACACCGTCGAGAGGAGACTGCTGGGGACTACGATCTTGCTACCGGGTGGCAGCAGGACATCGTTGGACAATCACCTCAGCACCTCGTCGGCGGCGTGGGTGATCCCGGATTCTGCGCATAAATGTGCAGAAGGCTACAAGTGATTTCAGGGGTGGGGCAAAGTTGAGTCCAGTCGCGAAGACCGGACACATCCTATGGTTTCAATGGCTGGGATTACCGCCGCCCGCCAATGACAGTTTCCCGGATTGAGCGAGGCTCTGAACCTCGGGTTCCGCCCATTGATCGTTCTCCTCGCGCAGAAAACTGATTGCCTCCAACATTTCGTCGTCGCCACCATTGTCGCGGACGAGCTGTTCGATGCGGTCAAGCTGCTCCTTGAGCCATTGCTCAGTTTCGTGCCCCTCGATGGCTTCGAGGTTTGGTATCTTCCTGTTGCTGTCCCTCATGCTTCCCCTCCTTTTTCTGGTTCCACGATCATGCTGATCACCGGACATCTCAAGTGGGCCGGCGAGGCATGGGGCGGTTCGCAGCCCACCCCATGCCGAACAGGTTGAAGAGCGATGGTCAGTCAGCCACGATAGACGACAACAGCCTGATCAACGCCGTTTCCTTATACAGCAAACCTTTGTGCTGCTTGATCGCGCCCGCCGTGAGAACGGCCTTCTCGAACACATCATACTGCGCCTTGTTGAGATACAGCACGACCGCCCGCGTGTCGGGATCGATGGGATCGCCGCGCAGGTACATCTTCAGCTCGTGCGCTGTGACCGCCTCCGCCAGTTTCAGCAGTTCGTGCACATTGTCGGCGTCGACGTAGGGCGCGAGAAGAGAGAGCTTGGTCCAGCCGATGCGCCGCAATCGATCGGGAGCGATGCCGAGTGCATGGAAGCTTCGGTCAAGCTGCGCCAGATGATAGGCCTTCCGACGCCCAATCCCGAGGCTCTTGGCGACTGCGGCAAAATCGTCGGGGCGCTCATCCTGAATTTCGCGCAGATACCTCGCCGCCTCAAGAAAATGGTCGCCGATCATGTCGATAAACGCCTGAGGCACATGAGGCGCGTTGCTCTTCATTCCAGTCATTCGAATAAGTCCTTCCTTGTTGGGACTTATTCTTCTCGCTCCGACCACAGCCGGGCAATCGATTAGCTCATAGAATCAGGTACTTATCGGCAATCAGAGAACGAGGACTCACCTCATCGCTGCGGTCGAAAATCCGACGGCCCGCCGGTTACTCCCGGATGGAGTTCGCGAATTTCTCCGCCTTGCGGGCGTCGAACAGTTCGGAGACGTCGGCTTCTAACGCGGAGGCGATCCGGGCGAGCACCAGAACTGACGGATTGCGAACACCGCGTTCCACGCCACTGATGTAACCCCGGTCGAAGCCGCTGTCGTTTGCGAAATCCTCCTGCGTGATGTCCCGCGCCTTGCGCAAGCGCCTCAAATTCCAGCCTATGCGCGCACGAACATCCATCGCACAGCATGATCAGTTTGTGCGACTGATCAGCCCACGACTTATAAGTCTCATTTTTGCTGGACCTGTGTCTGGTCGTTGCGCAAATTGGGGTATGGCAAGGCATCGCGCAGTTCCCGTTCTGATCAACCATGACAACAGCCGCACCCCTTTGAGGCGAGTGCGCCTCGGCAACGGCGTTCACGACGAGGGTTGGCTCCAGGCGCTGATCCACGACCATCCGGCGATCCTGCCGATCGCCGACATCGAACCCGGTTTTGGCGATCTGATCGCGGCTGCTCGGGAGGTGCCGTGTGGGCATGGCTTCATCGACAATCTGTATCTGACCCCTTCGGGCGACATCGTCCTCGTTGAGACGAAGCTGTGGCGGAACAGTCAGATGCGCCGCGAGGTGGTGGCTCAGGCGCTCGACTATGTGTCGGCGCTAAGCCGGATGGGATACGACGTGTTCGAGGCGGCGGTGGCGCGGGGGCAGGAAGCACCGGCTCACCTCTACGACCTTGTCCGCGATCACCCCGAGGCGCTCGAAGAGGCGGAGTTCATCGACACGGTGTCGCTCAATCTGCGCCGGGGCAGAATGCTCGCGATCGTGCTGGGGGATGGCATTCGCACCGAGACCGAGGCTCTCGGCGATCTGTTGCAGAGCCACGCGGGCGCGCATTTTACCTTCGCGCTCGTCGAGCTTGCCACCTGGCAGAACCCGGCCGGTGACATCCTCGCTGTTCCCAGCACATTGGCGCGAACCGAAGTGATCGAACGCGGCATAGTTCGCATTGAGGGGGGAACCGCGACCGTTCATCCAATCCCCGCTGCCGCCCAGCAAGGTCCGCAGTCGATCAGTTCGGCGGAGTTCTGGGACATGATGGCCAAACGTGACCCGTCACTGCCTGCGGCAATCCGGTCGTTCCTCTCCGCTCTCGAACCTCTGGGTGTCTATCCCGATCTCAAAGCCAGCCTGAACCTGAAGCTCGACCTTCCTGACCAGGAGAAGCCGGTCAATTTCGGATTTATCATGAAGAACGGCACATTCCGGCCCAGTCCGTTGGCCTGGACACAGCCTGAGGAGGTCTGGCGTCCTCACTTCGAGGAACTGGCCGGGATGCTCGGCGGCACCGTGATCGACGAGCCGAACAATAAGTTCGTGGCCATCAATGGCCGGTCAACACCCCGGATCGAGCAACTTCTGCCAGAGCATCACGGTGCATGGGTGGCAGCCATCGAGCGCGTCGTCCGCAAAATCGCTGCAGAGGCGATCTGAGGTTCTCCATCAGCAGATATCATTAACCATTCTGATCCCTTTTGGTGTCATGGTCGCGCAGCCATGCGTTGTCAGCGGCTCTGGGGCGGCAGCACTGTCCGCAGCTTGCTTTGCGCATGGCGCTGGCATGGGGAAAGGCAGCCGGACAGGAGGGAGAGATCGAATGCGCAGTGCACGTCATGCAGGCCAACCGGGGGTTTGGCACCGCAGAAGTGATCGCCAAAGTTGCGGAGGCTGCATTCGGCAAACCGCTCGTG
>JAQVEQ010000288.1 GCA_028697875.1 Novosphingobium sp.
TTCTCGACGACGAGGTGGTCGGCGAATCCGCGCGCAGCCTCTTTGCCGATGCGCAGGCGATGCTCGACAGGATCGTGTCCGAGAAGTGGCTGGTCGCGCGCGGTGTGGTCGCATTCTGGCCGTGCCGGAGGGAGGGCGACGACGTGATGCTGGAGGACGGCACCCGCCTGCCCTTCCTGCGCCAGCAGGTGAAGAAATCGCGCGACCGGGCGAACTTCTGCCTTGCCGATTTCATCGACCCGGCGGGGGACTGGATCGGCGGTTTCGCGGTCGGAATCCACGGGATCGAACCGCATCTCCAACGGTTCAAGGACGCGCACGACGACTATTCGGAGATCCTGCTCAAGGCGCTGGCCGACCGCTTCGCCGAAGCCTTTGCCGAGCGGCTGCATCAGCATGTGCGCACCACGCTATGGGCCTATGCCCCGGGCGAGCAGCTGACCAACGAGGCGCTGATCCGCGAGGAATATCGCGGCATCCGTCCGGCTCCCGGCTATCCGGCCTGTCCCGATCATTCGCTCAAGCCGATCCTGTTCGATCTCCTGAAAGCGCGGGACAATGCCGGGATCGTGCTGACCGAAAGCCAGGCCATGCTGCCGACGGCGGCGGTTTCGGGTTTCTATTTCGCCCATCCCGAAAGCCAGTATTTCGGAGTGGCGCGGATCGGGCGCGACCAGCTGGAAGACTATGCGGCGCGGCGCGGGGTGGATGTCTCCACGGCGGAACGCTGGCTCAGGCCCAATCTCGACTGATCGGGGGCGTGGGCCTCAGGCGCGCAGGCTGACGGTCTGGCGCAGGGCATATTTGCGCGCCAGGCCGGTGTAGGCGCCGACCAGCCGGTCGTGCATCGTGCGCTGTTCGGGACTGGCGGCGCGTTGCGCCAGGGCCCGATGTTCGCGCGCCCGTGCACGGTAGTATTCGTAGCGTGTCGGAATCATGCCCTCTCCTCCGCTGCGGGAGGGTAGGGCTTGCCTCCGGCCGAAAAATTGACCGAGATCAAATTGCGCTTGTGCCTGCGCACAGCCTTAGCTGCCCGTTAACGTAACTCGGGTAGCGATCCGGACATGACGAACCCCGACCGCCGCTGGCCGCCGCGCCTTTCGCTTGCGCCCCTTGCCGCGCTTGTGCTTGCTGCCGTCCTTGCCGTGCCGGCCGGGGCGCTCTTCGCTCAAGGCCGTGGCGCACCCTACACGGTGGTCGAAACCGGCAAGGGCTATGGCCGGTTGCAGGATGCGGTCGACGCCATCGGCAATGGCAAGGGCACGATCGCGATTGCGCCGGGCAGCTATGCCGATTGCGCCGTCCAGCAGGCGGGAGACGTTTCCTACCTGGCGGCCAAGCCCGGCACAGTGGTGTTCGACGGCAAGATCTGCGAGGACAAGGGCGCGCTCGTTCTGCGTGGCTTCAACGCCAATGTCTCGGGAATCGTGTTCCAGAACATGAATTCGATCTATTCGGGCAACGCTGTCGGTATCCGGCTGGAAAAGGGCAATCTCACCGTCGTCCAGAGCTGGTTTCGCGATAGCCAGCAAGGCATCCTGACCGGCCCCGACGCGTCGGGCCGGATCGTGATCGACAAGTCGACTTTCACCAATCTCGGCACGTGCGCCTATTCCGGCGGATGCGCCCATTCCATCTATGTCGGCGAATATGGGCTCCTGCGGGTCACCCGCAGCCGGTTCGAACGCGGCGCGGGCGGGCATTACCTGAAAAGCCGCTCCGCCCAGGTCCAGATCGCATCCAACAGCTTCGACGATTCACGCGGCCATGCCAGCAATTACATGATCGACTTGCCCAATGGCTCGACCGGGCAGATCACCAACAACTGGTTCGTGCAGGGGGCCGACCACGAAAATCACGCCGCCCTGATCGCGATTGCCGCCGAGAAGCACGCGAACCGTTCCGACGGGTTGCTGATCGCGGGCAACAACGCACGGCTCGCACCGGCGGTGAAGTGGACCACCGTGTTCGTCGCCGACTGGTCGGGCGACCGCTTGCAGATCGGCGAGAATACGATCGGGCCGGGGATCAGGCGTTTCGAACGCCACTGACCGGCAATCGACGGGCTGTCAGCCGAAGGCCTTCGCGTAGCGGACCACGCCATGCGGGGTCCTGCCCGCGAAGACCAGTCTCTGGAAATATTCGGGCGGCGGGCCGGGATAGGTCAGCGTGGGATCGTGCCTGAAGCCGAAGCGGTGGTAATAGTCCGGATCGCCCAGCACGACGCAGCCTTTTGCGCCCATTCGCCGCAGCTGGAGCAGGCCCGATTCTATCAGTCGCGAACCGATCCCCGCGCGCTGGCGCAGGGGAATGACCGAAACCGGCCCCATGGCGAACCAGTGGGGCGTGTCGTCGCCGATGGACACCGGGGAGAAAGCCACATGGCCGATGATCGCTTCGTCCATGTTCACCGCGACAAGGGAAAGGGGAAGGTCGCCATCCGCGCGCAAGCGGCGGACAGTCTCCGCTTCCGAGCCGTCGCTAAGCGGCATGTGATGGAACGCGGCCCTGGTCAGCGCATCGATCGCATCCTCGTCGCCGGGGGCTTCCGGACGGGTTGCGATCGCGGTCATTACAGCAGGTGTCCCGACCGGTCGCGCTTGGTCGCGAGATAGCGTTCGTTGTGCGGGTTGGGCGGCAACTGGTGCGGCACCCGCTCGGCGATTTCCACCCCTTCTGCGGCCAGGGCGTCGACCTTGGCCGGATTGTTGGTCATCAGCCGGATGGCATGGACGCCGAGCAGGTCGAGCATGCGCGCCGCGACCGGGAAGTCGCGGGCTTCGTCCGGGAGGCCGAGACGGCGGTTGGCGTCGACCGTGTCGTATCCCTGATCCTGCAGGCGATAGGCGCGCAGCTTGTTGATCAGGCCGATGCCGCGCCCTTCCTGCCTCAGGTAGAGCAGCACGCCCCATCCGCCGTGCTTGGCTTCGTCCGCCATGGCGCGCAGCGCAGCGTCGAGTTGCGGCCCGCAATCGCATTTCAGGCTGCCGAGGATGTCGCCGGTCAGGCATTCGGAATGAAGCCGTACCAGCGGCGGCCGGTCGGCCGACTGTTGCCCG
>JAQVEQ010000289.1 GCA_028697875.1 Novosphingobium sp.
CGGTCGGGTTCTTCGTCGGGACGAAAGCGGCCGGCCTCTATCGCCTGGCGCAGCAGCTCAGCCAGGGCCTGAGCAAGCTTTCCACCATGCTGACACGGTCGGTCTATGCGGAAATCGCGCGGGCGCGCGTCGCGGCCAAGGCGGAAGAGTTCCGCAAGCTCGCGCTCCAGACCAGCGCTCTCGCCGGGCTGGCCGGGGCGCTGGTGGTGCTGGTCGCCCTGATCGGCGGCAAGCAGCTCATGGGGCTGATCGGCGGCGACGCCTTCCGCGCCGGCTACAGCGTGATGATCCCGCTGACCATCGCGGCATCCTTCGAACTGGCCAGCGTCGCTTTCGAGCCGGTCCTCCATTCGACCGACCGGGCGCGCTACGCCCTGATGGCCCAGGCCGGGGCCCTGACCGTCCTGACGGCGGCCCTGCTCGGCCTCGCCCACCATTTCGGGGCCACCGGCATCGCCTGGGCGGTCGCGGCCGGCGGCGCCACCTATTACCTGGCCATGGGCAGCATGGCCCATCGCACGCTCGGCCTGATCGCCAAGGGGCGGATCTGAGCCCGCCCCCGCCGTCCGCCTGAAGCGCTCAGCCCTTGAAGTTGTCCTTCAGGGCCCGGATCTCGGCAAAGGCCTCGGCCGGATCGGCCTTCTCGCTGAGCAGGGGCGCGCGCAGGAAGGGGTTGGTCTGCCGTTCCAGCGCGATCGTCGTCGGCACGGTCGGCTCGCCCCTCTCGCGCGCCGCTTCCACCGCCGCCATCCGTGCGGCAAGATCGGCGGAATCGTCCACTGTCGCCGCGAAACGCCCGTTGGCCAGCGTATATTCGTGCGCGCTGTAGGCCACGGTATCGGCCGGCAGGGCGGCCAGCCGCGAAAGGCTGGTCCACATCTGCTGCGGCGTGCCTTCGAACACCCGCCCGCAGCCGAGCGGGAACAGGGTGTCGCCGACGAAGGCGATCCCGTCCGCCGCATCGTAATAACTGACATGGCCGAGCGTATGGCCGCCGGTATCCAGCACGGCAAAGCGCGTTGCGCCGAGTTCGACCACGTCGCCGTCGCCGACCGTCCGGTCGAGCGGGAAATGGGCCTTCACTTCCTGCGGCCCGATCAGTTCCGCGCCGAACCGCGCCTTGATCGCTTCGTTCCCGCCGGCATGGTCGGCGTGCCAATGGGTGTTGAGCACCATGTCGATGCCCCAGCCCTTCGCTTCCGCCGCCGCGATGATCGCTTCGGCGTCGGGCGTGTCGATGCAGGCGACCTTGCCGCTGGCCTCGTCGCGGACGAGGAACCCGTAATTGTCGCTCAGGCAAGGAAACTGGTGGACTGTCAGCGGCATCGCATTCTCTTTCGGGTGCTGGTAGTGCGCGCCATTATCGGGCCAAAGCGCGGCAATGGGAAGGCCCCTGTGCCCGGTCAGGCCAGGGCCAGCACGCTGGTCAGGATATAGCGGATCAGGTCGTTCTGCCCGCGCGCGCCCATCTTGGCGTAGATCTTCTTCGAATAGTTGCGCGCCGTTTCGACCGTGATGCCAAGGCTTTCGGCCGCTTCGGCGATCGTCATGCCGCGGCTCAGCGCCAGGGCCAGCCGCGCTTCGCTGGGCAGCAGGCCGAACAGTTCGGCGATCTGTTCGTTGCGGTCGGACGCCGAGCGCGTATCCCCCTGGAGATAGGCGATCATCGCCGGCGTCCCGGCCGTCCCCTCGTTCGATCCGCTGAGCGGGGCGAGCAGCATCTCCACCCAGGGGTCGGTACCGATATTGAAGGCGCGCGGACGTTCGCCGGGCGAAGCAGCAAAGGCCTTGATCGCGGCGGACAGCTTGCGCTCGGTCGCGGGATCGGTCGCCACCAGCCGCCCGCTGCGCGAGATCCTGAGGCCCTGTTCGTATTGCAGGATGCGGGTCGCCTCGGGCGTGCGCTCCACCACGCAGCCGTTCACGTCGAGGCTGATCCAGCCGAACGACAGGCGGCTCATCACATCGTCGGCGATGCTGGCGCGCAGCTTCTCCCGCTCGAGCGCGATATGGCTGCGCAGGCAGGTGCGGAAATGGATCGCCAGGCGGCTGAGCATGGCGGCATCGGCAGCAGTGAAATCCGGCCGGTCGCGCGAAATGCTGAGCCAGGCACTGACGCCGCCCGGTTCGGATACCCGCACGATACGCATGTGGCGGATGCCGCTCGGCTCCAACACTTCGCGCCGGAAGCGCACGTGTTCGGGATTGCTGTCCAGCAGCAGTTCGGAAAGCGAATAGACGCGCCCCTCGCGCAGATCGAAGGCGAGGAACGGATCGGTCTTGTACAGTTCCTCCTCGTAGAGCCGGTTGAGATGCGCCGGCGCCCTCTCGCCGGAAAAGAGCTCGATCGGGCTGTTGGCAGGGCGATCCGGCGGCCGGAAGATGATCCCGGCATAGCGCGCGCCGGTCCGCGCGCGCAGCCGTTCCAGGAACGTGTTCCACAAGGGCTGTTCGAACGGCCCCTGGTAGAGCGCGCTCAACAGGTCGTCTTCGTCGCGGATGGTCAGCATGATTTCCATACTCCCATATGGGAGGCTACATGTCGAGAATCACTTTCTATGCAGGCTGCCACTACGGGCATCGGAAAAGCCGGTGCCATCTGTCGGGACAGGACCAGAAGGACCACATCACGATGACTCTCACCCACCTGCAACGGCTCGAAGCCGAGGCTATCCACATCATTCGCGAAGTGGTGGCCGAAACGGAAAAGCCGGTCATGCTCTATTCGGTCGGCAAGGATTCGGCCGTCATGCTGCACCTCGCGCGCAAGGCATTCTATCCTTCGCCGCCGCCTTTCCCCCTGCTCCACGTCGATACGACCTGGAAGTTCCAGGAAATGTACAAGCTGCGCGACCGCATGGCCAAGGAATCGGGGATGGAGCTGCTTGTCTACCATAACCCCGAAGCCATGGAGAAAGGGATCAACCCGTTCGACCACGGTCCGCTCCACACCGACATGTGGAAGACCGAAGGGCTCAAGCAGGCGCTCGACAAGTGGGGTTTCGACGCGGCTTTCGGCGGCGCCCGCCGCGACGAGGAAAAGAGCCGCGCGAAGGAAC
>JAQVEQ010000067.1 GCA_028697875.1 Novosphingobium sp.
GGCGTTCCTTCGACCGCGTCGATGCGGATCAGGTGCCAGCCGAGATTGCTGCGGACGGGCTGGGTCACGGCCCCTTTCGCCGCCGCGAAGGCGGCATTGGCCACTTCCCTGGACGATTGCGCCGTCAGCTCGTCCTTGCCGATGGGGCCGAGCGCGGTGGTGGCGAGGCCCTTTTCGCGGGCGGCGGCGGCCAGCGAAGTGCCTTTGGCCGTTTCGGCCAGGATCGCCTTGGCGGCGGCTTCGGTCGGCAGGACCAGCTGGGTCAGGCGGCGCTTCTCATTGGCGGCGTATTTCGCCGCGTCGCGCTTGAAACGGGCAGCGATCTCGGCCTCGGTCGGCGCGCGCAGGCCGCCCAGCGCCTCGGCGCCGAACACGGCGTAGCGCACGATGCGCCGTTCGGGCCGGATGTAATCGGCCTTGTGCGCGTCGTAATAGGTCTTGATCTGCGCATCGGTCGGGTCGGCCGAAGGGGCGTAGGCCGCGCTGGGGATGACGGCGATCGTGCCCGTGCGGTTTTCCCTGAGCAGCGAGGCATAGCGTTCGACCAGACCGCTGGGCATCACCGCGCCGTAGATCACGGGGGTGACGACCTGCTGGGCCAGCATGCCCTGGGCGATGTCGTTGCGCACCAGCTTGTCGCTGAGGCCCTGCTGCCGGAGGACCTGCTGGTAGATGTCCTTGTCGAAATTGCCGTCCGGACCGCGAAAGGCGGCGGCCTTGGCGATTTCGCTGTCGACCAGGCGGTCGCCCGCGCGCAGGCCCAGCTGCTTGCCGTAAGCGGAAACGGCATAGCGGTCGATCAGGTCGTCCAGCACCTGGTCGAGGCCGTTCTGGTTTAGGAAGACCTGCATGGTCATGGTCGGCTGTTCCTGCCGCACCTGTTCGACGGTGCGGCTGGCCGCCTTGCTCAGTTCGGCGGTCGAGATCTTGTCCTTGCCGACCGTCGCCGCCCGGTCGCCACCGGCGACGCCGCCGAACATGCCGCTGTTCGAAACGTCGATGCCGGCAAAGGCGAGGGCGACAAGGCCCAGGAAGATCAGCGCGGCGATCACACCGATTTTCGAATCGAGGAATTTGCGGATCAACTGGATCATTCGGAAAGGCCGTTCGCTGTTTTTGGGGCTGCCGCCCTGGAATTTTGCGGCAAGTGCCGGGTTGGATGGGCAGCGCTTTATCCCCGGCGCACGATAGCCGCAACCGTTGGGACGAATCGGACCTGTCACAGGGGCCGGACAATCGGGGGTGGTGTGGACAAGCGTTTTGACAAGCGGGGCGATGCGGTCTAGCGGGCCCGTCCCGGACGCGCCTGTTCGCGGCGATCCGGCCTTGTCGCAATATCTGGTGATTGAATGTCGCTACGCCCTTACATCGTTGGCAACTGGAAGATGCACGGTACCCGTGCGATGCTGTCAGAAGCACGCGCGATCGACCGGGCCGGTCAACGCCACCCCAAGGTAGAGGTCGCCCTTGCGCCGCCTTTCACGCTGATTCACGCGACTCGCAAGGAGGCCGAACAGATCGGCGTCGGCGCGCAGGATTGCCATCCGGCCGACGGCGGCGCGCATACCGGCGACGTTTCCGCCGCGATGCTGGCCGATGCCGGCGCGGATTTCGTCATCGTCGGCCATAGCGAACGCCGCAACGACCATGGCGAGACCGACGAACTGGTCCGCGCCAAGGCCGAAGCCGCCCGCAAGGTCGGACTCGGCGTCATCCTCTGCGTCGGCGAGAGCGAGGCCGAGCGCGACGCCGGCCGCGCGGAGGAAGTCGTCTGCGCCCAGCTCGCGGCTTCGCTGCCGATGACTTCCGGCGCGGTGGACAAGCTGTCCGTCGCCTACGAACCGGTGTGGGCCATCGGGACCGGACGGGTCCCGTCCAACGAGGATATCGAGGCGATGCACCGCGCGATCCGTGCCCGCCTGCTGGAGACTTACGGCGAAGACGCCGCCAATGTCCGCATCCTGTACGGCGGCTCGGTGAAGGCCGAAAACGCGGCCGAAATCCTCGGCGTGCCGGAAGTAGACGGCGCGCTGGTCGGCGGAGCGAGCCTCACGGCGGAAAGCTTCTACGGTATCATCCTGGCTGCGTCCGGGGAAAACGCCGACTGATCTTGCCGGGTGCGGGCCAAGGCCTGCGCCCTTGCCACGCGGGGCTTGCGCGCCTAGATGCGCGGGCCAGTAACTGCGCGATGCACTTGCGCATTGCGCGCACCGAGTTTTTCCGGGGTTTAGCCGATGTCCCTTTTCCTGTTCATCACGGTCGTCCAGGCGATCGTCGCCGCCGCTCTTGTCGGCGTGATCCTGATGCAGCGCTCCGAAGGGGGCGGGCTGGGCGTCGGAGGCAGCCCTTCGGGCCTGATGTCGGCGCGCGGTGCGGCCGATTTCCTGTCCCGTTCGACCGCGGTTCTGGCCACTCTGTTCGTCGTTCTCAGCATCGTTCTGGCGGCGCTGGCAGTGAATGCCAGTTCCGGGCGCGAGATCGACACTTCGCTCGATCGCTCCACCGGCCCTGCGGCTGGCGGCGATCCGCTCGGCACGGCGACTCCGGCGGCGGAAGCTCCGGCCCCGGCCGAACAGCCGGCCGCTCCGGCGGACCCGCTTTCCGGCGCGGCGCAGTAAGCGTTGCGCCAGCCGCTTCCAGCGGCATTTCGCATTATTATCGGTAATACAGGCCGGAATCGCTTCTGGCCTGTGGAATTCGCCGTTTCGTGCTTGCCACGAATCACGGCTTGCGACTAAGGCCCGACTCCCATGGCGCGGTACATTTTTATCACCGGCGGCGTGGTTTCCTCGCTCGGAAAAGGTCTCATGGCGGCGAGCCTCGCGGCTCTGCTCCAGGCTCGCGGTTTTCGCGTCCGGATCAGGAAATTCGACCCCTACCTGAACGTCGATCCGGGGACGATGAGTCCCTACCAGCACGGCGAGGTCTACGTGACCGACGACGGGGCGGAAACCGACCTCGATCTCGGTCACTACGAACGCTTCACCGGGGTTTCGGCGCGGCAGGCGGACAACATCACCTCGGGCCGCATCTATCGCGACATCATTGCCAAGGAACGGCGCGGCGACTACCTCGGCGCGACAGTGCAGGTGATCCCGCACGTGACCGACGCGATCAAGCAGTTCGCCCAGGACGAGACGGACGATCTCGATTTCGTGCTGTGCGAGATCGGCGGCACTGTCGGCGATATCGAAGGCCTGCCGTTCATCGAGGCCCTGCGCCAGCTGCGCAACGAACAGGGGCGCGAGAACTCCTGCTTCGTCCACGTGACGCTGGTGCCTTACATCGCGGCCGCCGGCGAACTGAAGACCAAGCCGACCCAGCACTCCGTGCGGGAGCTGACCGGCCTCGGTATCCAGCCGGACATCCTGCTGTGCCGCTGCGAAAAGCCCCTGCCGGATAACGAGCGGGCCAAGATCGCGCTGTTCTGCAACGTGCGCACCGAAGCGGTGATCCCCGCGCTCGACGCGTCCAGCATCTATTCCGTTCCCTTGCAGTACCATGCCGAAGGGCTCGACGCCGAAGTGCTGCGCCATTTCGGCATGACCAGCAAGGAACCGGACCTGGCCCGCTGGGACGACATCGTCGACCGCTACCAGAACCCGGAAGGCGAAGTGACGATCGGTGTGGTCGGCAAGTATGTCGGCCTGCAGGACGCCTACAAGTCGCTGAACGAGGCGCTGATCCACGGCGGGATGGCCAACCGGGTGAAGGTCAATATCCGCTGGATCGATGCCGAAATCTTCGAGCAGGACGATTCGGCGATCGCCGCCCAGCTGGAACCGATGCACGGCATCCTTGTGCCCGGCGGCTTCGGGGAGCGCGGCTCGGAAGGCAAGATTGCCGCCGTGCGCTTCGCCCGCGAACGCAAGGTGCCGTTTTTCGGCATCTGTCTCGGCATGCAGATGGCCTGCATCGAGGCGGCGCGCCATACCGCCGGGATTGCCGGGGCCTCGTCCACCGAGTTCGGCGAGACGAAGGAACCGGTCGTCGGCATCATCACCGAGTGGATGAGCGCGGAAGGCCTGCAGAAGCGCGGGGCGAACAGCGACCTTGGCGGAACCATGCGGCTCGGCGCCTACGAAGCCAGGCTGGCGGACAACAGCCGCGTCGCGTCGATCTACGGTTCGACCACGATTTCGGAACGCCACCGCCATCGCTACGAAGTCAACGCCGCCTATCGCGAGCGCCTCGAACAGGGCGGGCTCGTCTTCTCCGGCATGTCGCCCGACGGCCTGCTGCCCGAAATCGTCGAACGGCCGGATCATCCCTGGTTCGTCGGCGTGCAGTTCCACCCCGAACTGAAGAGCAAGCCGTTCGAGCCGCACCCGCTGTTCGCCGGTTTCATCGCGGCGGCGGTGCACCAGTCGCGACTGTTCTAGGCGTCGGCGCAAACGAAAAGGGCGGCCCCGGTGGGAGCCGCCCTTGTTTCATGGAGTGACGTTCCGGCTCAGGCAGCGTCGGCCTGGTCGCCGTTCCTGACCACTTCGAGGGCTTTCTGCCCGCCGACGAGGACCTTCTTGGGCTTCATCGCCTCGGGTACTTCGCGCACGAGGTCGATCACGAGGAGGCCGTCGGCAAGGTCGGCACTTTCCACGCGGACGAAATCGGCCAGTTCGAAGCGGCGTTCGAAGCCGCGATTGGCGATGCCGATGTGGAGGAAATCGCCCTTGTTGGCGTCGTCCTGCTTCTGGCCTTTCACGACCAGGAGGTTCTGCTGGGCGGTGAGGTCGAGGTCTTCGGGCTTGAAGCCCGCGACGGCCAGCGTGATGCGATAGGCGTCATCGCCGCTGCGCTCGATATTGAAGGGAGGGTAGTTGTCGCCGCTGTTCTGGCGGACCTGGTTTTCGAGCAGGTCGAAAAGCCGGTCGAAGCCGACAGTGCTGCGGCGGTAGGGACTGAAATCGAAACGGTTCATCGGACAAATCCTCTCATGAGCAATTTGAAGTCCGGGACCCGGCGGACCGGCACCCCGATCGGTGTGCCATGCCCATCGGGCGCATGACACATTACGTTAGATATGGTAGCTGGATGCGATTTCAAGATTTCCGGGAATCCGCCAGATTCCTGTATGAAAAGGACTTTTCATGAGCACCCCGCGCATCGAGATCTACACCAAGTTCGGCTGCGGCTATTGCTACCGCGCCAAGCAGTTGTTCGATCTGAAGGGCGTGACTTACGAGGAATACGACATCACCATGGGCGGGCCGAAAAAGGCCGAAATGCTCGAACGCTACCCCCAGGCGCGAACCGTGCCGCAGATCTTTATCGACGACATGCATGTCGGCGGCTGCGACGACCTGATGGACCTCGACCGCACCGGAAAGCTCGACATGCTGCTGGGCCGCTGAGCGGTTCGTGAACACTCGCGTCGCCCTGTTCCAGATGACCACGGGTATCGATCCGGCGGTCAATGCCGCCGCGATCGCCGATGCCGCGCGGCAGGCGCGGGCGGGCGGGGCGGCCATGCTGTTCACTCCGGAAATGTGCGGCCTGCTCGACCGCGACCGCAAGCGTGCCGCTGCCCATATCGTGCCGGAGGCGGACAATCCCGTCCTCGCCACGGCGCGCGAGGCGGCGAAGGAGCATGGGCTGTGGCTCGCGCTCGGTTCGCTGGCGGTCGCGCGCGAGGACGGGCGCTGGGCCAACCGCTCGCTGCTGATCGCGCCCGACGGTGCGATTGCCGCGCGGTACGACAAGATTCACATGTTCGACGTCCAGCTCGCCACTGGGGAAAGCTGGCGCGAATCTGTCGCCTATGCGCCTGGGGAAAAGCTGGTGACGGCGGACACTCCGCTTGGCCGACTCGGGCTCGCGGTATGTTACGACTTGCGTTTCCCGGCCCTGTTCGGTGCCCTTGGGGACTTGGCCTGCGACGCCATTGCCGTGCCCGCCGCTTTCACTGTGCCGACGGGATCGGCCCATTGGCACTTGCTGCTGCGGGCCCGTGCGGTGGAGGAAAGCGCGTGGGTGATCGCGACAGCGCAAGTCGGCCGGCACGAGGATGGGCGCACGACATACGGCCACAGCCTGGTGATCGATCCCTGGGGCGATGTGGTGCTCGACATGGGCGGTGACAGGCCGGGCGTGGGGTTCGCGGAGATTTCCTCCGAACGTACGGCCGAAGTGCGCGCCCAGCTGCCCTCCCTTGCCAATCGGCGAAAAATCCCCAACTGATTCGAGAGAATTGGTTGGTAGATTGAAGTCATGATCGTTTTCGACCTGCAATGCCCTGATGGCCACCGTTTCGAAGGCTGGTTTGCGTCTTCCGGGGATTTCGCCTCGCAGAAGGAAGGCGGCCTGCTGTGCTGTCCGAAGTGCGGGGCAAGCGACATCGTCAAGGCGCCGATGGCCCCTGCTGTGCCGGCCAAGGGCAACCAGAAGGCGTTCCCGCTCGAAAAGCCGGACACAGGGGCGGAGCCCGTGGCGGGTGGCGGCATGCCGCCCGAAATGGTCGAGGCTTTCCGGAAAATGGCCGCCGTGCAGGCCGAGGCGCTCAAGGATTCCGAATGGGTGGGCGACAGGTTCGCCGAGGAATCGCGCGCCATGCATTATGGCGAACGGGACGCGAAAGTGATCCACGGACAGACGACGCCCGAACAGGCGAAGGAACTGCACGACGAGGGGATTCCGGTTGCCCCGCTGCTGTTTCCCGTCGCCCCGCCCGAAGAACTCAACTGATTGCGTTCGGACTGATTGCCGGCAGCGGATTGCCAGCCGGGCCGCAACTGCCTAAACGCGACCACGGATGCGCCCGTAGCTCAGCAGGATAGAGCACAAGATTCCTAATCTTGGGGCCACAGGTTCGAATCCTGTCGGGCGCGCCATTCCCGAACAAAAGAGAGAACCGCAGGTGCGGTGTGGTCGAGGCCTTGTGCGGCGCTTCGGGCGAGCACGGCTTTCGAGCCGCTGATGCGGATTTCCTCCTGCGTGACGCTGACCTCGGTGAGGAGCAGACGGGCGTAGGCTTGGCGCAGTTCGGGTGGGCCTTCGTGGAGGTGTTGGCGCAAGGTGAGCGCGAGGCGTTCGACCTTGTCCTGGGTGACCTCGGGCTCGGCCGCATCGAGGCGGCGGGCAAGATCGCCAATTTCGGTGGCCAGCTCGTCGCGGCGGAACCTGAGGGCGACCATGCGCTCGCGCATGGCAGGATCATGCGCATCCATCAGCCCCTTCTCGACCAGGTCCAGCAGGCGGGCAAGGCCTGCCTCGGCTTCGCGGTGATCGTGGCGCAACTGCTTGAGCTGGCTGCGGTTGCGGTCTTCCCGTTCAAGCGCCGTGCGCAGGTAATTTTCCAGCAGATGCCTGAGGTGCTGAGGGTGAAGGACGCGCTTGATGACCTCGGCCATGACCAGGCGGTCGAGCTTGTCCATCGGCATGCGCAGGCCGATGCAGGCCAGCGGGCCCTCCTTCAGGCGGCGCGAACAGCAGTAATAGCGATATTGCCCGCCCTTGCCGGTGTTCTGGATGAGGGCGGCTCCGCAGTGCCCGCAACGGGCGACCCCGGCTAGCAGGGTAGGGGTGTTGACGATGCGCGGCGCCACCCGTTTGGGCGCGCGACTCTGCAGCAGGGCCTGGACGGCGTTGAAGGTTTTCTCGTCGACGATGGCGGGCACCGCCAGCGGCACCCATTCGGATGGCGGGCGTGGCCGCCCGCTGCGGCTGTCGGTGCGGTTGAAGTGGTGGAGGCCATGATAGGTGGTGGCGGTCAGGATGTCGTGGATGCCACCGGTCGAGAACCGCCGCCCCCGGCGCAGGATGCCGCGCGCGTTGAGCCAGGTGGCAATGGCCTTCACGCCCATGGGGCGGCCTTCCGTGCCTGCGGCCATGTCGAAGATCAGCTGGACGATGCGAGCCTCGCCCTCGTCGATGCGCAGCACTTTCTTGTCCTTGCTGCCTCGCCGTTCGGCGACCTCGACTCGGTAGCCATAAGGCGGGCGCGAGCCGTTCCAGAAGCCCTGCCGGGCATTCTCCAGCATGGCACGGTGGACGTGCTTGGCATTCTCGCGCGACTGGTGTTCATCGAAGATGTTGAGCAGGCGCCGGAACATCTCGCCGCTGGGATCCTGGCTCATCTCCTGGGTGATGGAGACCAGCTCGACGCCGACCTTGCGCAGCTCGCGGACATAAAGCTCGGAGTGCAGCGCATCCCGGCTGAACCGGCTGAGGGAATGGACCACCACCAGGTCGAAGGGGTGATCCGAGCGTTTGGCGGTATAGATCATTTCCTGGAAGACCGGGCGACCTTCGTCGAGGGCAGAAGCACCGGGTTCGGTGAACACCTGCACCACCTCGATGCCCTGGCGTTCGCACCAGGCCCGGCAGCGGGCGATCTGATCCGGGAGCGACAGGTCGTGTTCCGCCTGGCGGGAGGTGGAGACACGGGCGTAGATGGCAGCACGGGTCACAGTGCCAGAGGACGGGTGGGCCGATGTCATGAGGGCAGGTGTCCTTCGAACAGGATGGCGTCGATCTCGCGGGCGAGAAAGGCGCGCAGCAGGGCGATCTCGTCGCGCAACACGGGCAGGTGGCGGGGCAGGTCGCTGCGCATGGCGATGTCACCGTCCGTGGTCGCCCGCTGCTGCGGGGTGGACAGAGGGCGTGCCACACCACCGCAGCGTCGGCTGCGCGCCCGAACATAGGCCTCCTGGCGCCAGCGGATCATCAGGCTCCAGCGTCGCCTGAACAGGGCGGCCGCGATCCGGGTCTCACGCAGACGGCGTGCTCCATCGGTGAGGCAGGGCGCCTCCGCCGCGTCGCCCACGAGCCAGGCGTGTTCGGCAAAGAAGTCGGGTTGGGCAAGGGCGTTCATGGTGCCTTCCTCCCCGCCTGCCTGAGGCGGGCCGATGCCGCCTTGCGCAGATCATACAGTGTATCCTGCACGGCCTTGTGGGCCTGTGTGCCGGCGGACAGGACATAATGGCGCTGGCTGGTCTGGACATTGCCATGGCCGAGCAGGTCGGGGAGCAGCCCGGCCTGTTCAGGGGCATGGTCCACCATTCCGGTGGCGGCAATGGCGCGGAACAGGTGCGGCCAGACATGAGCGCCGAAGGCTGCCGCCGTGCGTTTGCAGATCTGGTCGCGCACGGCATGTTCCTGCATCGGCGCTCCCCAGCGGCTGATCCACAGGCTATCGCAGGGTCCGTGATGTCCGCGTGCCAGCAGCGCGGGGCGATGGGTGGCAAGGTAGATGTCGATCCAGGCCGCCAGCTCGGCGGGCACTCCGGCCTCGATTGGCCTGCCGTTCTTGGTCTCCTCAGGACTGAACCGCAGACTATATCCCTCGTCGGTCTCCACCAGATGCCGACCCAGCGTGATGATGGTGAGGTTGGCGATGCGGACAGGGCAGCAGATCAAAAGCGCGATCAGCAGCCCGTCGCGGCCCATGGTGGCGGCATGGTAATCCCCGTCTGCGGCCCGGGCGCGGGCCGTCATCATGAGATCAAGGCCCAGATCATAGAGTTGGCGCGGCTCGACCATGTGCGGGCGCTTGTCGCGTTCCGGGGTGGCAATGCGCTTGAGATTGGACACCACCGTTGCCAGCCAGCGCCAGTCGTGATCGGGCGCCATGACCTTGAGCATGGCCTGCAGGCCCTGGACCATCATGGTAACGCTCCACGGGGTGATGCGTGCCTGCAACTGGCGCACGAAGGATGCAATGCGTGGTTGCGTGGCGCGGGCCTCCGGCGCCTCGGCGGGATAGAGCGCGCCCTTACGGGCCAGCCAGGACAGCCATTGGCCATAGCCCTGGCAGACGATACGGCAGCGTCGGTCACTCCAGCGCCCAGCAATGCGGGCCCGCTTGTCGAAGCGCATCGGTGTGCGGGCTTCTTCCCAGATCCGGCGGTCGGTGGCAGGCCAGTCGGCCACAGGCAGGCTGAGAGGCAGGGTCATCGGTCCTTCTCCTCATCGGCAGGCTTGGGTGCGCGTGTCTTGCGTGACAGGCGTTCGGCAGCATCCTCGCGGATCTTCAGGGCGTGTTCCTGATAGGCCCGGCTGGCCTGCTTCTGCTTGGAACGTGCGTAATAATGGCGCGTGGTGTTCCGGTCCCGGTGTCCGAGATGATCGCTGATCAGGTCGAGTTTGTCAGGATGGGCAAGCAGGAAGCTCTCGGCCGAGATATGGCGGAACTGGTGTGGGGAAATGGCGACGCCCAGCACGCGCCGTGATTGGGTCTGGATGGCCAATGCCAGGGTCGGCGGCTTGATGGCCTGGCCATCGGGGCCGGGCAGCAGCCAGGGGTTGGGCGCCGCCGACAGGTGCGGGCGCCAATGGGCCAGATAGTCCTCCAGCAGGGCAACGGTGGGCCCCTCCAGCACGAAGCGCAGTGGTTGCGCGTTTTTCACCTCCTCGGCTGCAAGCTCGATCACCCAGCGTGTGTCAGAGGCAGGCCCAATCCTCTTGATCGAACGACCCAGTTCCAGCCGGACAAGGTTCTCGCGGCGCATGGAACAGGTCAGCAGCAGGTCGATGGCGAGCGCCGTGCGCATCAGGGAGGCGGTGCGCGGCCCTGGACCGCGCGCCCGTGCCTCGGCCGCCAGCCGCTCCGGCAAGGTATGTATGAGGTCGGAAAAACGCTGGTCGTTCTCCAGACGGTCGAGCAGCACCCGGTTCTTGCCCGCCATGTGTCGGCGTTGCCGTTCGGGCGGGGCGTTGCGTTCCATGTTCCGCCAGATCGCTTCCAGCTCCTCGCGCTGGTCGGAGGCCAGCCCGCACATGTCGGCAAGGACCCGCACCCGGATCATCATCTGCATCATGGTGGCTGTGATCGTGTCCCCGCCGCGCTCGGCGAGGAAGGCCAGGGCCTGGGCAACGCGATCGGGCGCCAGCGCATCCGACAGGCTCTGCAGGCTTTCGAGCACCACGCCCCTGTGCACCATGGCGGAGACCAGGGTGGAGATCATGTGGCCATACTGCGTCACGGTCGCAGCGGAGATCTTGCGGACCCGGCGCCCGGCAAACAGATCGGGGTTGCCGAGCCGCTCCAGCAGGGCCTCCACTTCGTGCCGCAAGCTGGCAGGCCACAGGTCGCGCGCGATCCAGTAGGCGGTGCGTTTGGCGGGCGGTGGGGTCAGGGCCCGAAGCGCCGGATGACGGCCGGATACCGTCAGGCGGTTCCAGACCCGGATGGTGGTGCGCACCACATCTGCCCAATGCACTACGGCCGCTTCTTCGCGCAGATGGTGGCAGAACCGTTCGATATGCGCATCCGTCACCTCACCGGGCTGCCAGCCCATGGCCTCGGCGTAATGGAACAGGCGGGAGAGGTTACGCTGGGTGCCGGTATCGAGCCCCGCCTGCAGGTCTGCCCATTCGCCCGTCAGCCGGTGGCCTCGCCTGCGCCGGACCAGATGTGGTTCGGCGAGCGCGAAGGCGGCACGCACCCGGCTGCGCAGATTGGCCAGGGCGCCGCTGCTCATGCCTGCCATCGCCGGGGTGACCGCCGCGAGGCGCTGCATCAGCATCGCCTGGTTGGCGGGCAGGTCGAGCGAGCCGTGGCCCACCAGTTCATTCGCCCGCTTGATGGCCGAGCGGATCAGGCTCTTCTGCTGCTGCGGCAGATTGCTGCCCGCGATGAACGCCCGCAAATCCTGCAATGTCCAGGCCGCTTGCGGCCCCATTCCATTGATGTTGTTATGGTCAGAGCTGGTCATTGTTATCCACCTCGTCTCACCTGTGATTTTTCGTGAAAACCCATCTAAACTATTCCCTGCGTGTAGTTTTTTGGGGTATTCACAAGCGACGGGCAGAACCTGTCCCGCGCAGCAGGGCGACGAGGTCGGCTCTATCGATGCGGATCTGGCGCCCGGCCCGGTAGACGGGCAGCAACCCGCCCTTGATCCAGCGGCGCAGGCTCGAGACGGACACCACCGCATAGGCCGCAGCCTCACGCAGGGTGAGCAGTTCCTGCGGGCAAGACCTCACGGGCTTTCTGAAAAGATCCGCCTTGGGGCGGGAACGGGAAGACGGGGTACCGGACATCACAAATCTCCTTGCGGCAATTGCGCCAAGGAGGGCCCGGAATGCAGGCACAGGAACACCCGGACCTGAGGTTACCGGGCACTCCTTGCCTATGGTCACCGCCTGGACCGTGTCCTCCCCCATGGTTCGGACAGGGATGCAGCAGTGATCAGCCATGATCACCAGAGATCGGGGCAAAAGAAAACCCCCTATTTTGGGGGTGGGTCTCGGGACGAGCCAGTCGTGTGGTGAGCCCACGCAAATCTGCGCCTTTGCGCAGCTCGGTCAGCAAGGGGCAGGGCAAGTGCGGGGCGGATTACCGCCCGGCACCCGTCCATCAGAACTTCGTCAGCAGCCGTTGCAGCGCCTTGGTCAGCGCCGCCTCCTTGCCGGCCAGCCCACGGGCGCTGCGCAACGCGCCGTGGCCCACCAGTACCTGCTCGAACACCTGGTACTGATCGTTCGACAAGTAGAGGATCACGCAATGCTCGTCAGCAAACACCGGCTCGCCATGCAGGTGACGGCTGAGTTCATGGGCTGTGCAGGCTTCGGCCAGATCCAGCAGCCCATCGAGATTGTCCTCACTTGCATAGGGCGCGATGATCATCAGCTTGGTCCAGCCGATCTGCCGCAGCCGTTCCCACGGCACGCCCAGATCGTCAAAGGTCCGGTTGATCTGGGCCAGAGCATAGGCCTTGCGCCTGCCAATGCCGAGATCCTTGGCCATCTGGGCGAACTGGTCGGGAAACTCGTCCTGAGCCTCCCGCAGCATACGCGCGGCCACGACGAAATCGCCGGCCACCATCGCGTTCATCAGATTGACCAGATCCCGGCGCTTCTCACTGTCTTCCACGGTTTGTCCTCCTTGTTGTGGATGACAAACGCTAAGCTTGAGCCGTCGAGGCCAAAGGAATTTTCCGAATGTTCTAGGCTCCCTCCAGTCTGGAGAGGCGCACGCATTGTGCCGTGGTTTCCCTACCGATTTGCCCGTGGTAGGTTACGGGATCGTCGCCTATGGCTCGATCGAGAGCCGTGGTTTCCCTACCGATTTGCCCGTGGTAGGTTCGCTATGCGGTAACTGGTTGGCTCTGCTGTGATTTTCGCGGATGAAACGCCGCCGAAATCACAGCAGAAC
>JAQVEQ010000068.1 GCA_028697875.1 Novosphingobium sp.
TTGAGCGACCATTTGCCTGCCGCCGTGTCCGCGCCCGTCAATTCGATTTCGGCATTGGTGGCATGATGGATGTCGTAGACTCCTTCATGGCAGGCCATTTCCTCGTAGACCTTGAGGAAGTCCTCCAGGTCGGTGAAGAGGGGGAAACTCTGGTAGTCGATCCGTACCGCCCCCGGCAGGAACGTCTCGCGCAGTTCGTCCACTTTCTTGAGATCGCAACAACGCAGGTAACGCGCCTTGAGCTGGCGGATCGCCTCGATATCCTCGAGCGCGGTGAGCCGGGCGGCAAGATCTTCCAGAGTGATAGGCATGGCGTTCTCCCTTCGCCGTCCGTTTCCAAGGGGCGGCGGTGCCTTGCGCTTTAGGTTCGCACGCCGCATTACGCAAACCAAAGTCGCCGCCAGCCATCGCTTCGCGAATGCGTGACGGCAAGGGGCAAGGAAGCAGGGAACACCATGACGTCTTACAACACGATCCGCTACGAACACGACGACGGCCTGCTGCGCCTGACGCTGAACCGGCCCGACAGTCTCAATGCCTTCACTGTCGAAATGGCGGACGAACTGGAGGATGCCTATCGCCGGGCCAATTCCGACGACGCGGTCAAGGCCATCGTCGTCACCGGCGCGGGCAAGGCGTTCTGCGCAGGCATGGACCTGTCGGTCGGCGACAATGTCTTCGGCCTCGACGAAAGCCAGGAGCCGACTCTGGCCGACATGCAGGAACGCCCCGTGCGCGAGGAAATCCAGCGCGGGGTGCGCGATACCGGCGGGCGCGTGACACTGGCGATGTACGACTGCCTGAAGCCCATCGTCGGCGCGATCAACGGCGCAGCCGTGGGCATCGGCGCGACCATGACCCTGCCGATGGACTTCCGCCTCGCCTCGGAAAAGGCGCGGATCGGCTTCGTCTTCGGACGGCTGGGGATCACGCCGGAAGCCTGCTCCACCTGGTTCCTGCCCCGCATCGTGGGTACGCAGCAGGCGCTGGAATGGTTCTACCGCGCGGATATCTTCGACGCGCAGGAAGCGCTCGGCAAAGGGCTCGTCCGTTCGGTCCACGCGCCGGAAGAACTGGTCGATGCGGCCTGCACTTTCGCCCGCACGCTGATTGCCGACCGGTCGCCGGTCAGCATCGGCCTGATCCGCCAGATGACCTTGCGCAATGCCGCCCAGCCGCATCCGCGCATGGCGCATGACGTGGATTCGCTGGCGATGTTCTACACCAGCATCGGCGACGGCAAGGAAGGCGTGCAGGCCTTCCTCGAAAAGCGCGCGCCCCAATTTACCGGCAAGGCATCCGACATGCCGCCGTTCTATCCCTGGCAGGACAGCTGAGGTATCGGCCGGGTTATCTGCAGGCTGCCCGCGGCGCGGTTTGAGCTTCGGCTTCGGCTTCGGCCTGGGCCTTGCGCCAACGGTAGAAGGTCTTTTCCGAAATACCGGCCTCGCGGCAGCTTTCGCAGACACCCCGGCCCGAAGCAATCAGCTGTTCGATCCTGAGGCAGCGTGCGTGCTTGTCGGGAATTGCGACCATTTTATTCTATTCCTAGTTGCACAGGTCAGGCGAACAGGGCCAGACCGCTTCGATACATCATGTACACGGCCACGATCAGGATCAGCCCGGCGAAGAGCATGTTGAGCTGTCCCTTGCGCGCCGAAAGATGGCGTGACGTGACGGTTCCGGCCACGCTCCCGGCAATGCCGCCGGCAATGAAGACCCCGGCCAACACCCAGTCGACAAGGCCCGAAACCGCATAGTTGAACGCGGTGGTCAGGCCAAAGGCGCTGACCGCGACCAGCGAGGTGCCGACCGCGCGGTAAACCGGCATGGCCGTGGCCTTGACCAGGGCCGGCACGATCAGGAAACCGCCGCCGATCCCGAAGAAGCCGCTGAGCATGCCGGTGCCGAAACCGTAAGGCAGCACCGTGGGCAGGTTCCGGCGGTCGCAGACCACCCCTTCGACGCCCTCTTCGCTGCGCCCGCGATACATCTGCAACGCGATGACGAGCATCACCAGCGCGAAGAGGAACAGCAGCTTCTGCCCGTCGAACGCCTTGCCCAGGCTCGAGCCAGCCAGCGCACCAAGCACCCCGGCAGTCGCGAAAGACGCGCCGCAGCGCCAGTTGACGTTGCGATGGCGGGCATGGCTGGCCAGCCCGGCCAACGCATTGACCGCCACCGCGAGCGCACTGGTGCCGATGGCGATATGCGGGCTTTTCACACCCACGACATAGACCATCAGCGGCACCGCAAGGACCGATCCGCCACCGCCGATCAGCCCCAGCGTGAAGCCCACGGCAACGCCGCTGAATGCGGCCAGCAGGTAATGCAACTGGTCGATCATGGCACCCGGCCCCTCGAATCAGATCACGTTGACCGGGAGCTTGAGGTAGCTCACGCCATTCTCCTCGGGCGGCGGCATGTGCCCGGCCCGCATGTTGACCTGCACCGACGGCAGGATCAGGCGCGGCATGGACAAGGTCGCATCGCGCGCTTCGCGCATGGCGACGAATTCGTCCTCGGTAATACCGTCATGAGCGTGGATATTGCTCTCGCGCTCCGCACCGACCGTCGTTTCCCAGACGTAGTCGCTGCGATCGGCAGGCAGGTAATCGTGGCACATGAACAGCCGCGTGGCAGGCGGCAGGGCGAGGATGCGGCGCAGCGAACGGAACAGCTGGCGGGCATCGCCGCCGGGAAAGTCCGCCCGTGCCGTCCCATAATCCGGCATGAACATCGTATCGCCCACGAAGACCGCATCCCCGATGACATAGGCGATGCAGGCCGGCGTATGGCCGGGGACATGCAGAACGCTCACTTCGAGATTGCCGATCGTGAACGTGTCGCCGTCCGCGAAGAGCCGGTCGAAATCGGACCCGTCGCGCTGGAATTCGCTCCCGGCGTTGAACAGCTTGCCGAAGGTCTGCTGCACGGTAACGATGTGTTCGCCGATAGCGATCCTGCCGCCCAGCTTTTCCTGGAGATAGGGCGCGGCCGACAGGTGGTCGGCATGGGCGTGAGTCTCGAGCAGCCACTTTACTTTCAGATTTTCCGAATTGACGTAAGCGAGAACCTCGTCCGCGGAAGCGAAGGAGGTCCGCCCCGCAGCCTGCTCGAAATCGAGCACGGAATCGACAATCGCCGCCTCCCGCGTCGCAGGGTCGAACACCACGTAAGTGACCGTATTGGTGTCTTCGTCGAAGAACGCCTTGATTTCCGGACGCAGCGCCGAATCGGCAAGCGCCCGCTCGATCCGGGCAGCCGCGGCAGCCAGCAGGATGTCTTGCGAATAGTCAGTCATCGCGCTTCTCCTTTTCCTAGTTTATGTATTTATGTAATTGTCTTGCGTCAAGGACTCGTTTGCGGTAGCCACTGCTCCATGGAACCCGAAGTACGCCAACCGTGCGGCATTCTCAGGATCGGCGACAAAGCCCCCAACTTCACCGCGCGCAGCACCGGCGGCCCCGTGGAAATGGCCGATTTCCGGGGACATTGGCTCATCCTGTTTTCGCATCCGGCGGACTTCACGCCGGTCTGCACGTCCGAATTCATTGCCTTCGCCCGCGCCGCGGATCGTTTTGCCGCGCGCGATTGCGCCCTGATGGCGCTGTCGGTCGACAGCCTCTACGCCCATTTCGCCTGGGTCCGCATGATCCGCGACCAGTTCGGCGTGGAAGTCCGCTTCCCCATTGTCGAAGACCCGACCCTGGTGATCGGCCGCGCATACGGAATGGTGGCCGAAGACGCCCGCGACGCCTCGACCGCGCGGACGGTTTTCATCATCGATCCGGACGGCATCATCCGGGCTACGATCTGTTACCCGGTCGAAATCGGCCGCTCGGTGGAGGAAATCCTGCGCACGCTCGCCGCGCTGCAGGCCGTGGATGCCGGACAGGCCCTCGCCCCCGAAGGCTGGACGCCCGGCTCCCCGCTTTTCGCCCAGCCCGAACCGTCGCTCGACAAGGTCTTCGCCGCGAAGGACCCGATAGCCTGGTTCATCAAGGACGACGGCAATGGCTGAGCCGCCGATCGACAGCCTCAAGGCGATCGCCCACCCCCTGCGCTATGCGATCCTCGCCGCGCTGGCGGGCACGGAACTGAACGTAGGGGAGATCGAAGCGGCCACGGGCATCGGCCAGCCGGGTCTGTCGCAACAGCTCTCCATCCTGCGCAATGCGGGACTGGTCGTATCGCGGCGGGATGCGAAAATGGTGTTCTACCGCAGCGACAGCAATGCTCTCGGCGTGCTGGCGGCAGCCGTTGCCGCGATTGCGCCGGCAGGCGCGGAACCCGCCCCGCCCGGCGGCAATGGCGCATCGGACAAATTCGACAAGAAAGTTACGGGCGCCGCGGTTTTCGCGCAATTACGCTGACCCGATCGGCATCTGTCCGCCGCCGGGAAGCCCGTCAGCCGCCCCCTTCCTGCGGACGGTGGTCGGCAACCATGCTCCACACGGCCATGAACAGGGCGGCAATCATCGGGCCGACGATAAAGCCATTGAGGCCGAACAGCTGCAACCCGGCCAGCGTGGCGATCAGCACCACGAAATCGGGCATGCGTGTATCGTGGCCGACCAGGATCGGGCGCAGCAGGTTGTCGATTAGTCCGATCACGAACAATCCGCAGAAGACAAGCACGACCCCTTCCCAGATCGAGCCCGTCACCAGCAGGTAGATCGCCACAGGCACCCAGACGATACCCGTGCCGACCGCCGGGACGAGGGAGAAGAAGCCCATCAGGAGCCCCCACAGGAGAGCTCCTTCGATCCCCAACCCCCAGAAGATCAACCCGCCAATCAGCCCCTGCATCACGGCGACCACGACACTTCCCTTCATCGTCGCGCGGACGACCACGATAAAGTGACGGATCAGGGCATCGCGCTCGGACGCATGAAGGGGAATCGCGGCGATGATCTTCTTGCCCATCGTGTCGCCGTCGCGCAGCAGGAAGAACGTGAGATAGAGCATCACGCCGAGCGAGGCGATGAACTTGAGCGCCCCCTGCCCGAACAGCAGCGCGCGCGAGGCAATCGCCTGCAAGCCGCCGGCAATGCCCGACCCGAACATGTCCTTCAGCGCATTGAAATCGGTAACGCCGGCCCGGGAAACCAGTCCGCTGGCCCAGGAGGGCAGGGACGACTGGAACCGCTGATACATGGCGGCGAAATCCATCTGGCCGGTTTCGATCTGGCCATAGATGGCCGTCGCCTCCTGCACCAGCGCAACGCCGAGCATGAAGGCCGGCACGATCACCAGCCCCACGATCAACAGGATCGTCAGAATGGCGGACAGGTTCCTCCGCCCGCCCAGCAGGGAACACAACTTGCGGTTGAACGGTGCAAAGAGGATGGCGGCGACCAGCCCCCACAAGATCGCGCCGAAATATGGCGCGATCAGCCACGCGAATCCCAAGGTAACAAGCAGGACGAAGGCCAGAAACCCCCCATCCTCCAGCTGGAACCTGCGCGGATCGCCTTCACCCATGGACCATGTTTCGCATCAAAGCGGCGGAAAATCCATCGCTTATGAAAATAGGGCCGGGACGCCGCTGTCAGCCCCGGCCACGGTAATTGGCGACCCCTTGGTCGGGCACCCACAGTCCTTCGGGCGCCGGGCCGGATTGCCAGAACACGTCGATCGGGATTCCGCCGCGCGGATACCAATAGCCCCCGATCCTCAGCCAGCGCGGCTGCATTTCCCCGAACAGGCGCTGGCCGATGCCGACCGTCACATCCTCGTGAAATCCGTGATGGTTGCGAAAGCTTCCGAGAAACAGCTTCAACGATTTCGATTCCACGATCATGGCCGCCGGGGCATAATCGATGACGATATGAGCGAAATCCGGCTGGCCGGTGACGGGGCAGAGCGAGGTAAATTCCGGTGCGGAAAAGCGGACCGTGTAAAGCGCGCCCTCGCGCGGATTGGGGACATAGTCCAGAACCGCTTCCTCCGGCGAAGCGGGAAGCGCGCTCTGCTGTCCAAGATGGCGGGTTGCGGGATGTCGGTCGTCGTTGGTCATGCACCGCTGATGCCGCGATCCGTGGAGATACACAAGGTGGCGAATTGACGCGCGGGGTTGAGCCGCTATTCAGCGCGGCCTGCGCTTGGACACCATGGTGGCGGGTGTGATGGTTAAGAAGGCGAAAATCCTGTGGGTGATGACAGCGGCCCTCGCGGCTGCGGCACCCGCGCGCGCCCAGACCACCGGCGGCGACCTGGAAGGCTTCCACCTCCCCTCGTCCACCGAAACGCCCTCGGAAATCCAGGGCCCGATCACCCCCAGTCATCCCATCGTGGAACGTCCGGTCGTGCGCCCTGCGCCCGCCCCGGCCCCCGCGAATCCCGCCCGGACCGCACCGGCAGCGGAACCCGAACCGGCAGCGCCTGCACAAGCACCCGCCGCAAGCTCCAAGCCCGCCGCGCCCAAGCCCGAGGCCGGTCAGCAGGCGCGGACAGACGTGCCCGAAGCGCTTCCCGATAACGGGGAAGACATCGCCGAAGCGGCCGAAAGCGCGCCAGCGGCACCCGAGCCCCCGGCGGAAGCGCCCCCGCCCCGGACAAAGGCCCCGGCGCCTGCCGCCCCCGCACCGGCACCGGCCGAAGCGAGCTCCGATGCCTCCGGCACAGGCAGCAGCTGGTGGCATTACCTCTTCGTCTTCCTCCTGCTGATTCCCATGGGCGTGGCCGGCGTCCTGTTCTGGCGCCATAACCACGGGAAGCGGGAACGCGTCTTCGTTCTGCCGATCGAACGGCCGAAGCCCCGCGCCGTCCTCCCGCGCGAGGTACAGGCCGGAGAAGAACCGCCTGCCTCACCCGCGCTTGCCGCCGCAGGGCAAGAGAGCGAAGCTCCGTCCATCCCCCTGCGCCATGCGCTGGAAACGACCAGCCTTAGCGTAACGCTGGTCAATGCGATTCTGTCCTACCAGCTGACCCTGACCAATACCTCCCGGCAGATGATCCGCGACATCGTCATCACCGGCGATCTGGTTTCGGCCCATTCCTCGCTGTCCGTGGAGGAACAGCTTGCCGGGCCCAACGGCACCAATGGGCCACTGCACCGTATTGACGCCTTGCTACCGGGCCAGAGTACATTCCTCACCGGCCAATTGCGCCTGCCCATCGGCGCGATCCACCCGCTCCGGCGCGAACAGGCCATCCTGTTCGTTCCCCTTGCCCGGCTGCGGATCGAGGCCGAAGGGCTGGACAGCGCCTTGGTGCAGACATGCGTCGTCGGCCAGAGACCCGCCGGGCCCGGCGCCGGATTGCGCCCCTTCCGGCTCGACACCGGCCCACGCATCTATGCCGAGATCGGCCAGCGCACACTGGACGTTCCGGCAGCAGCCTAGGCTACCCCCTCGACCTCTCGCCGCCGCACGGCTAGGTCATGCAGCTGTGACGAACGACGACAAGACGAAAGGCCCCGGAACCCGGCTGGCCGAGGCAGGGCGCAGGCCCGAATGGACCGGCACGCCCGGCGCCCCCGGCGCCGTGGTCAATCCCCCGGTGTGGCGCGCCAGCACGCATCTCTACAGCAGCATCGCCGCTCTCAAGGCGGGCGGCAAAGGGCAGCAGGACGGCGATTTCTATTACGGCAGGCGCGGCGCGCCGACCCAGTGGGCGCTGGCCGAAGCCCTGACCGGACTGGAACCGGGCGCGGCGGGAACCCTGCTCTATCCCAGCGGCGTCGCGGCGATCGCCGGGGCCCTGCTGGCACTGGTGAAACCCGGCGACCATGTGCTGATGGCGGATAACGTCTACGAACCCAGCCGCCACATCGGCACCGGCCTGCTCGCCCAGTTCGGCGTCACCACGGAATTCTTCGACCCGCTCGACCTTGCCGGCTTTGCGGACTGCTTCACGCCCGCGACGCGCGCCGTCCTGTTCGAAACCCCGGGCAGCCTGACGATGGAAGTGCCCGACATCCCGGCATTCGCCGCCATCGTCCGGGAAAAGGGGGCGGTCAGCCTGATCGACAACACTTGGGCCAGCCCGCTCGGCTTTCCCGCGCTCGAACGGGGATGCGACGTGGCCATCATGTCGCTGACCAAGCATGTCGGCGGCCACTCCGACGTGATGATGGGCAGCGTTTCCGCCGGGGAAGAACTCTACGGCAAGTTGCGGCGGACCTATCTCCAGCTCGGGCAGGTCGTGTCGCCCGACGATGCGGCACTTGCCCTGCGCGGCCTGCGCACCTTGCAGGTCAGGCTCGAACGGTCGGCGGCCAGCGCGCTCAAGCTGGCCGAATGGCTCGCCGCGCGCCCGGAAGTCGCCCGCGTGCTGTGCCCCATGCTGCCGGGCGCCCCCGGTTACGAAACCTGGGCACGCACGTTCACTGGCGGCTGCGGGCTGTTCAGCTTCATTCTCAAGGGACGGGACGAAGCGGCCCGCACGCGCTTCATCGATGCGCTGGACCTGTTCGGCATCGGCTTCAGCTGGGGCGGCTATGAAAGCCTCGTGATACCGGTCGATCCCGCCGGTGCGCGCAGCGCCACGTCCTGGCCGCCCGCCGGTATGGACCCGGCGGACCGCCTGGGCGTAAGACTATCGATAGGGCTCGAAGATCCCGCCGATCTGGTGGCCGATCTCGACCGGGCTTTCGCCCGGATGGAGGCTGACTAATGGCTGTTGCGTCCAGCGATCCGTTCGCCGCACCGTCCGCGGCCCTTGCCGCCGCCCATACGCAAGACGCGGTATCGGGCGCGGAAGGCATCAAGAATGCCATGGTCTCGGAAAGCCTGACGGTCGGCAAGCTGGTCAACCTGCTGGATAGCTACAGTCTCGACATCGGCAACACCCACATCTCCTTGTGGGATGCGATCGTCGTCATGCTGGTGATTTCCGGCATCGTCGTGTTCGCTCAGGTCGGCAGCAAGCTCGCCCATTTCGTGCTCAAGCGGATCACCCGCCTCGACGCCGCGCAGAAGCTGCTGGCCGACAAGCTGCTCAGCATTGCCGTCTGGTCTCTCGCGATCCTCATGGGGATCGATTTCCTCGGCATCGACCTGACCGCTTTCACCGTGTTCTCGGGCGCCTTCGGCCTTGCCATCGGCTTCGGCCTGCAGAAAACCTTCGGCAACCTGATCGCCGGAATCATCCTCCTGATGGACCGTTCGATCAAGCCGGGCGACGTGATCGCGGTGTCCGACCAGGCAGGCAATTCGACTTTCGGCCAGATTCGCAAGATCGGCATCCGCGCCGTCTCCGTCACGACCCGGGACGAGCGCGAGTACTTGATTCCAAACGAAAACCTGATGGTGAACCAGGTCGAAAACTGGTCCTACTCCTCACGCGAAGTGCGTATGCAGGTGCCTGTCGGCGTCAGCTACAATTGCGATCTCAACCTGGCCGAGGAACTGATGCTGGAAGCCGCCAGATCGGTCGACCGCATCCTCGACATGCCGCCGCCGACCGTGTGGCTGGATGCCTATGGCGACAGTTCGGTCAATTTCGTCATCCAGTGCTGGATCCGCGATCCCGAAAACGGCACGGGCAACATTCGCTCGGCCGTGCTGAAGAAGCTGTGGTGGCTGTTCCATGAGAAAGGAATCGAGATTCCCTTCCCGCAACGCGACATCAACATCCGGAACAACGAGCAATTCGAACAGCTTATTGCCGCAATCGGCCAGCGGCTGGCAAACGGTCCGCAAGAGGATTGAATGCGGGCCGCAACGGCTTTCGGGGGCGGCTAAAGATCTGCTAGGCACGGGGCAAAGCTTTCTCGCTGGTACGCAATCGGCCGGTCGGTCATGTGCCCCGGCATGAACCAGCGTTTTCACATCGGAACAGTCCACCTTGTCGGTGCCGGCCCCGGCGATCCCGACCTGCTGACCCTGCGCGCGGCGCGGCTGGTGATGCACGCGAAGCTCATCGTCCATGACGGGCTGATCGATCCCGCCGTGCTCGAACTCGCACGGCCCGGCACGCGGATGATTTCCGTCGCCAAGCGGCGCGCGCACCACACCATGCCGCAAGATGAGATCAACGCCCTGCTGGTGCGCGAAGCACTGGCCGGACACGACGTCGTGAGGCTGAAAGGCGGCGACCCGTTCGTTTTCGGACGCGGCGGCGAAGAGGCCGAGGCCTGCCGTGCGGCCGGTGTGCCGGTGGAGATCGTGCCCGGCATCAGCGCCGCGATGGGCGCGGCGGCGGCAGCGCAGATCCCGCTGACCCACCGCGAAGGTGCCAGTGTGGTCAGCTTCGTCGCCGGCCAGTGCAAGGGCCTGACCGAGCAGGACTGGGCCGGGCTGGCGGGCAAGGGCCGCACGCTGGTGATCTACATGGGTGTGAAGACCGCGCCGCAGATCGCGGAGAAGCTGATGGCCGACGGGCTCGCCCCGGACGTTCCCCTGGCCGTGGTCGAAAACGCGGCCCGGCCCGAAATGCGCGTGCTGCGCGCGCCCCTGGCGGGGCTTCCCGATCTCGTCGAGCGCGAGAAGGTGAAAAGCCCGGCCCTCATCATCATCGGCGAGGTGACCGCGCGCGAGGATAGCGCGCTGGCCCGCGTCGCCCTGGAGACTGTTGCATGAAGATCCTGACCGGAAACGACCTCAAGACCGGGGCCGTCGTGTGGTGGACCGGCTACGACTGGTCGATCCATGTCGAAGACGCGGTCGATGTCGACGGCGAAGCAGATGCCATCGCCGCCCGCGAGGAAGGCGCGCGCCGCGTCAACGGCCCCTATGCCATCGACGCGCAGCGCGAAGACAACGGCGGCGTTCGCCCGGCCCATATCAAGGACCGCATCCGCGCGCTCGGCCCGACCGTGCGCCCCGACCTTACTCTCAAGCCGGCCGATCCCAATGCCGGCAACTGGGTGATCTGATGTACAAGTACGACCAATACGACCAGGCGATGGTCGATACCCGCGTCGCGGAATTCCGCGACCAGACCCAGCGCCGTCTCGAAGGCAAGCTGAGCGAGGACCAGTTCAAGCCGCTGCGCCTGCAGAACGGCCTCTACCTCCAGCTGCACGCCTACATGCTGCGCGTCGCGGTGCCTTACGGCACGCTTTCCAGCGCGCAGATGCACATGCTGGCCGACATCGCAGACAAGTACGACCGCGGATACGGCCATTTCACCACGCGGCAGAACATCCAGTACAACTGGATCAAGCTGGAAGACGCGCCCGACATCCTGGCCGATCTCGCCACGGTCGAAATGCACGCGATCCAGACCAGCGGGAACTGCATCCGCAACATCAGCTCCGACCAGTTCGCGGGCGCCGCGGCGGACGAGATCGCCGACCCGCGCCCCTATGCGGAACTGCTGCGCCAGTGGTCGAGCTTCCATCCGGAATTCCTCGCCCTGCCGCGCAAGTTCAAGATCGCGGTGATCGCATCGCAGACCGACCGCGCGGCGATGAAGCTGCACGACATCGGCATCCGCATCGTGAAGAACGAAGCGGGCGAGCTGGGCGCGGCGTTCTATGTCGGCGGCGGCATGGGCCGCACTCCGATGATCGCCCCGTGCATCAAGGAATTCGTCCCGCTCGACCAGCTCATCACGTATTCCGAGGCGTGCCTGCGGGTCTACAACCGCTACGGCCGGCGCGACAACAAGTACAAGGCGCGGATCAAGATCCTCGTCCACGAACTGGGCAAGGACGAATATACGCGCCAGGTGGAAGAGGAATTCGCCCACCTCCAGACGCAGGGCATCGAACCGCCGCTGGCCGAGCTGGAACGGATCAAGGCCCACTTCGCCGACCCGGCGTTCGAGGCAGCTGCAAGCGACGATCTCGACCTGTCGGACCCCGGTTTCGCCCTGTGGGTGGAACGCAACTGCGTGGCCCACAAGCAGCCGGGCTACATCATCGCCAACATCAGCCTCAAGCCGGTCGGCGGCATCCCGGGCGACGCCAGCGCAGAGCAGATCCACCTGATGGCCGATCTCGCCAAGGCATACAGCTTCGACGAACTGCGCGTGACCCATGCGCAGAACATCGTCCTGCCGCATGTGAAGAAGGCCGATCTCCATGCCCTGTGGCAGAAGCTCGACGCGGCCGGTCTCGGCACGGCGAACCTCGATACGGTGGAAGACATCATCGCCTGCCCGGGGCTCGACTATTGCAGCCTGGCCAATGCCCGTTCGATCCCGGTGGCTCAGAAGATTTCGCAGCGCTTCGCCGAAACCGGCAAGACCGAAACGCTGGGCGAACTGAAGCTGAAGATCTCCGGCTGCATCAACGCCTGCGGCCACCACCACGCCGGCCACATCGGCATCCTCGGCGTCGACCGCAAGGGGGTGGAGAACTACCAGCTCCTGCTCGGCGGCTGCGAGGGCGACGATACCTCGCTCGGCCAGATCACCGGCCCCGGCTTCGACGAAGACGGCATCGTCGGCGCGGTCGAAACGGCCACCAATGTCTATCTCGCCAACCGGCAGGACGGGGAACGTTTTCTCGACACCTACCGCCGGATCGGCATGGCCCCGTTCAAGGAGGCACTCTATGGTTGATGTCCTGCGCTACCGCGACGACGAGCCGGTGGCCGACCCGGCCGTCACGGTCGATTCCTTCGCCGAACAGTCCAATGCCGCCGCCGTCCGGATCGAACCGGGCGACGACGCGCGCGACCTGCTGCCGCATCTGGAACAGCTTCGCCTGGTCGAAGTGAACTTCCCCGCCTTTACCGACGGGCGCGGCTATTCCGCCGCCCGGATCCTGCGCGAGGCGGGCTATGCGGGCGAACTGCGGGCCGTGGGCGACGTGTTGCTGGACCAGCTTGGGCACATGCGCCGCTGCGGTTTCGACGCCTTCGCGCCGGACAAGCCGATCGAAGCGGCCGATGCGGAAGTCGCGTTCAACCGCTGGCCGGAAGTCTACCAGGCCACTGGCGACGGCCGCCAGCCGATCTGGGCCAAGCGCCATGGCTGAAGCCGTGCGCCGCATCGACCGGATCGATACCGCAGCGCGCTTCACCGCCGAAGACGCCGCCGCGCTCCACGCGCGTTTCGCGGATGCTTCGGCCGAGGACGTGCTGCGCGCGGTACTGGTCGACGGCGTTGCGGGCCGGGTGGCGCTGGTGTCCAGCTTCGGCGCGGAAAGCTCCGTCCTGCTGCACCTCGCGG
>JAQVEQ010000290.1 GCA_028697875.1 Novosphingobium sp.
ATGAGCGAACCGTCGAAGCAACATGGAAACGCATCGGCAAGCTGCTCGATCACTTCCCGCCCGCCGAATGTGCAAACTACATCCGGGGCGCAGGTTACGCATCAATATGAAACGGAAAGACTCTAGGGCGGATCAGGCTTCCGGAGCGGCCCCCTCGACCGCTTCCTTGGCCGCACGCTTTTCGCCGAACCACATGATGAGCAGCGAGCCTTCGAACAGCAGGATCAGCGGCACCGCCAGCAGGAGCTGGGAAATCACGTCCGGCGGGGTCGCGATCGCCGCGATGATGAAGATCGCCACGACCACGTAGCGCCGCGCGCCGGAAAGCTGCGCGCGGCTGACGATCCCGGCACGGTTGAGCAGCAGCAGGAGCACCGGCAACAGGAAACTGATCCCGAACGCCAGGATGAACTGCATCACCAGGTTGAGATAGTCGCCCGTGCCCGGCAGCGCTTCGAGCTTGAGCCCGCCTGCCTCGCCCTGAAAGCCAAGGAACCAATGGAACGCGGTCGGCATCACGATGTAGTATGCCATTGCCGCGCCGGTCAGGAACAGGATCGGCGTCGCGAAAAGGAACGGCAGGAACGCCTTCTTTTCCTTCGCGTAGAGCCCCGGCGCGACAAACGCCCAGAGCTGGTTGGCGATGATCGGGAAACTGACGAAGAACGCGGCGAACAAGGCCACTTTCACTTCAACGAAGAAGGCTTCGTACAGCTTGGTGTAGATCAGCCGCCCCTGCCCCTCGGGGAAGGCCTCGGTCAGGGGACGGCAGAGAAAGCCGAAAATATCGTCGGCGAAATAAAGGCACACGGCAAACGCCAGCGCCAGCGCGAGCACGCACCGCATGAGACGCGTGCGCAGCTCGATCAGGTGGTCGAGCAACGGCGCCTGCGTCTCGTCGATGTCCTTGATTTCGAAAGCCATGGCTCAGGAATTGTCCCGGCTTGCCGGACCGCCCAGCGGCAATTGCGGTTCGTCGGTCACGGGCTTGTCTTCAGCCGGTTTCGCCATGGCCGGCGCTTCGGCGCTGGCGGGCGTCGGTTCGGCTGCGGCACTCGCTTCCGGCTGCGGCTCGGGCGGCGGGAGCGGTTCCATTTCCGCATGGGGATGGGCAGCCATGATCTGCTCGTTCTGTTCGCGCCATTTCTTTTCCATCTCCTCCAGTTCCGCCTCGCGGATCATGGTTTCGATGCCAGCGTGGAAATGGCCGGAAACGCGCCGGACCTTGGCGATCCAGCGGCCCGCCGTGCGCAAGGCGAGCGGCATATCCTTCGGACCGATCACGATAATCGCGATCACGGCGATCATCAGCAGTTCGGATGCACCGACGTCAAACATGCCTGAATGTCTTTCAGCCGCTTAGGACTGGTTGTTCTGGGTCGTCTCGCTGGCCGAGGGTGCGGATTGGTCATCCGAAGCGGGGATTTGCGGCGGGGCGGCAGGGGTCTTCTTCTCGTCGGCTTCGTCCGCCATGCCTTGCTTGAAGCTCTTAATCCCTTTGCCGAAATCGCCCATGATTTCGGACACCCGGCCCCGGCCGAACAGCACGAGCACGACCAGCAACACGATCAGCCAGTGCCAGATAGACAAACCACCCATTGTATTCTCCAAAAGCTGCACCCGTCTGGCTGCACGCTGTTACCTATTTAGGACATGGGAGGCAATTTTGCCAGTCAGGCGGTCTCATCGGGCAGAATTCCTTCCGCCTCGCCGCTTTCGCCGTCATCCTCGGCCTCGGCCGCACTCTCTTCGTCCGGGCCCGTCTCTCCCAGCAAGCCTTCCAGCGCCTCTTCGACCGGATCGAGCAGGCCGGCGGCGCGCAGTTCGTCGATCCCCGGCAGGTCGCGGCGAGATTGCAGCCCGAAATGGGCGAGGAATTCCGGCGTCGTCGCATAGATGACCGGACGGCCCGGCACTTCGCGGCGGCCCGCAACGCGTACCCAGCCCGCTTCCATCAACACGTCGAGCGTGCCGCCGGACGTCTGCACCCCGCGAATCGATTCGATTTCCGCGCGGCTGACCGGCTCGTGATAGGCGACGATCGCCAGCACCTCGGTCGCGGCGCGCGAGAGGCGGCGGACCTGCTCCCGCTCCCGCCGCAGGAGATGCGCCAGGTCCGGAGCGGTCTGGAAATGCCAGCGCTTGCCCCGTTCGACGAGATTGATCCCCCGCCCATCGTATTGGGCCGCCAGATCCCGCAAGGCGCCGCGCACGTCCGCCCCGCCGAGATGGGTGGAAAGCGCCTCCGCGCTCATCGGTTCCTCGGCGGCGAACAGCGTCGCCTCGACCGCGCGCAGGAGATCATCCTGCTCCGTACTCATGAAGCGACCCGGCGCAAGCGCAGCGGCCCGAACGTTTCGTCCTGAGCGATCTCGGCCCGCCCGGTGCGCGCCAGTTCCAGCGCGGCAAGGAAGCTGGAGGCCAGCGCCGACTTGCGCAGGCGCGGATCGGCATGGGCGGGCAGGAATTCTTCCAGCCGCATCCAGTTCAACGTCAGGCCGAGCATCGACTGCACCCGCTGGATCGCGGTTTCCAGCGTCATCACCGGCCGTTCGCGGACCATGTGGACGGTAGGCGCGGTGCGCGCCTGGACCTGGCCATAAGCCTGCACGAGATCGAACCATTCGCAGGCCCAGGCGTTCTTGCGGTCGACCCGCAGACCTTCGGGCGCACCGCGGCGGAACACGTCGCGGCCCAGCCGGTCGCCCCCCATCAGCCGTGCGGCGGCATCGCGCATCGCGGCCAGCCGTTCGAGCCGCAATTGCAGGCGCAGGGCCAGTTCCTCGGGGCTCGGGTCTTCCTGTTCCTCGCGCGGGAGCAGCAGCGCCGACTTGAGATAGGCCAGCCACGCCGCCATGACGAGGTAATCGGCCGCCAGTTCCAGCTTCAGCGCTTCGACCTGCTCGATATAGGCGAGATACTGATCGACCAGCGCCAGGATCGAGATCTTCTTGAGATCGACCTTCTGCCGCCGCGCAAGGTCGAGCAGCAGGTCGAGCGGCCCTTCCCACCCGTCGAGTTCGAGAT
>JAQVEQ010000069.1 GCA_028697875.1 Novosphingobium sp.
GCACTTCCTCGAAAGTCACGCCCGGGTGGAGCGAGACGACGCGGATCTGGTGGTCCGGCCCGCCGAAGTCCATCACGCACAGGTTGGTGACGATGATGCGCAGGTCGAGACCCGCCGGTGCCTTGCAGTTGATGTAACGGTCGGGGTTGTAACCGGCCATGCAGACGAAATCGACTTCGCCTTCGACGAACGCACGCTTGTTGTGGTTCGGGAAGAAGAAGCTGTTCGGGTGGCTGATCGAGTTGCCCGGGAAGCCGCGTGCGCCAAGCATGGCGACCTTCGGCTTCTTGTGATCGCCGATGACCGAAATGTTGGCCTGGCCGAAACGGTCGATCTGCACAGGGCCCACCAGGGCGTGACGCTTGCCGCTCCACAGCGCGGAGAACACGCGGTCGTAGTTGGCGAGGCCTTCCAGTTCGGGTTCCGCGTGGCGCTTGCCCGGAGGGACCGGCTCGGAGGTGTACCAACCTTCGCCGTCGGTGGTCTGGATTTCGGGGCTGAACGTCATCTTGGCCAGGCCCGCACCGATGCGGGGCAGCGGGCCGATGCCCGTGGCCATGATTTCGCCCGCGTCACGCCAGGCTTCGGCGCAGGCAACGATAACGAGCTCGGCGAGCGAGTAGGTCTGTTCGGTCATGTCGCTCTCCTTAGTAGACCGGCTTCGGCGAAGCGTTGATGGTTTCGGCGCCACCCACGGCAGCGAGGTAAGCCGCATCGTCAACGTCGACGAACTTGCTGCGGTATTCGGCCCAGGCCTCGTCCGAAGCGGCGCTGTCGACGTAGGCCTTGATCGCCTTGAGATCGAGTTCGTAGTCCGGCGCGGCGCTGGTCGGGTGCGCCCCATAAGGCGCTTCGACCACGCCCGTGATCATCGGACGTTCGACCAGGTTATAGCGGCTGTTCTTCGCCATATCGAGTTCTGCGGTCGGCACGATCTTCTCGACCGAGGCAAAGGCCTTGTCCGCCGCGCGGACATAGAGTTCGTCGAACAGCGGATCCATGCTGAGCGTCAGCAAATCGCCGCGCGCGTCCGAACGGTGCGCGTGGATCAGCGCCACATCGAGCTTGAGCGCCGGCATGGCGACAAATTCCTCGCCATCTTCATACGGGCTCTTGACCATTTTGAAGTCGAAGCCCGACTGGTTGATGATGTCGGTGCCGATGCCGACACGGGTCGGCAGGAACGGCAGCTTCATTGCCGCAGCACGCAGGCCCCAGTGGAACATGCCTTCGTCGAGTTCCAGCACTTCGATCGAACCCGACTGGCGGGCATTGCGGAAGTGCGGTTCCAGAGGATAGTGATCGAGGCTGGCGAACGCGAAGACGAGCTTCTTCACCTTGCCGGCCGCGCAGAGCATGCCGATCTCGGGCCCGCCGTAACCGGCAACCAACGTCAGGTCCTTGACGTCGGAACGCACCAGTTCGCGCACCAGAGCCATCGGCTTGCGCCGGGTCGCCCAGCCGCCAATCCCGATGGTCATCCCATCCTTGATCTGCGCGACCACATCCGCCGCGCTCATCCGCTTGTCTATCATTAGCCTGCCTTTTTCACATTATTCAGTTTTCGATACCCATGGTACCGTATTAGGTCAATTCTCTTCCATCGCCTTCTGCCAGGCCCATACATGGCCCCACTCGCTGGGCACCAGATGAGCGGTCGCTTTCCACGTGGCCGGATCGATCACCAGCGGATCGCATCCGATCTCGATGTCGAACCCGCCCGGCGTCTGCATGTAGAAGCCAAAGGTCTGGTCGTTCACATGGCGCCCGATCGTTGCACTTTCGGGAACCTTGTTCGCACGCATGCGGTCGTGGCACTTGCCGACGTCCGTTATCGTTTTCATTTCGAGCATGAGATGGACGCAGCCCGAAGGCGGCACCGGCATCTCGCCCAGCGCGATCGAGTGATGGCGGCCGTTGTCCGCGTGCATGAAGGCGAAGCCCATGCCCGGATCGTTCGGCTCACCGCTCATGTTGAAGCGCGGGATGTCCGTGTCGTGGAAACCGACGACGTCGCGGTAGAACGCATGGGTCGCATCGAAGCTCGGCGCACCGAACACCGCATGCCCCATGCCCATGTCGCCAGTGACAAACCCGCTCACGCCCACCGGCGAAACGAACGCAACATCGTCGCGCGTATCGCCATGGAAGAACTCGAGACCGTTGCCGTCCGGGTCGCTGGTGCGGAAGAACGCGGTAACGCCGCGCACTTTCGCTTCCTCGGCGGTACCGTCCTCGACCGGACGGCCAGCGGCGGCAATCGCCTCTTTGAGCACGTTCCACGCAACCTCGTCCGCCACCTGGTAGCCGGCGGCTTCGAAGTGCTCACCCTCGCCCGGCTTGATCCAGAAACGGAACGGACGATCGTCGACCCGGTAGAAGGCACCGCCCCCAGGCGCACCTTCGCCGCGCATCACACCGACCACTTCGGTCATGAAGTGATCCCAATCCGCCATCTTGGCGGTCTGGACGATCACATAGCCAAGCTCTTTCACTCCCATGGCTCAGGCTCCTTTCAGCACTTCGAGAAAATAGGGGCGCTCGCCCCCGCCATCGACATTGACACGCGAACCGCTGACCCACGCCGCCATGTCGGAACACAACCACAGCACGGCACCGGCGACATCTTCACCGCGCCCCAGACGCTGGAGCGGGATCGACTGGCCGATCTTCGCCTGCGCCGCATCGTCGCCATAGGTCGCCTCGGTCGTCTCCGTCGCCATCAGGCCGAGGATGACCGCGTTGACGCGGATATTGTCCGGCCCCCATTCCTGCGCGAGGCTCTGCGTGAGGTTGAGCAGACCGGCCTTGGCCGCGCCATAGGCAGCCGTGTCGGGCGACGGGCGGATACCCGAAACGCTGGCGATATTGACGATGCTGCCGCCGCCGACCGCCTGCATATGGGCATAGGCGGCCTGCGCCATGTACATCGGCGCACTGAGGTTCAGCTTGACGATGGAATCGAAGAACCGCGGGCTGGCAGTCGCCGCCTTGGCCTGCGGCGAACCGCCGGCATTGTTGATCAGGAAGTCGAGCCGGCCGTGTTCGGAAACCACGGCATCGACAAAGCCCTTCGCCTGGTCGGGGTCGCGGATATCGGCAGCGTGGAAGCTCACTCCTTCGGGCAAGCTTTCCGGTTCGTTACGCCCGCAAATGGCAACCTTGCATCCAGCTGACGCCATCGCCGTAGCGATGACACGCCCCAGGCCACGGGTCCCGCCCGTAACGATAGCCACACATCCGGTGAGATCGACGGCAAACTTGCCTGACAAGGGCTACTCTCCCATACTTATTCGCTGAAACGGGACTACACTGATCGAAAGGATTCGAAAACGCCCATATCCAAAGCAATGACGCTTTTCAATTGACGATTTGCGTATCGCATGGCAGGAAAAATTACGAATGCTTCGCCGATCGGCCAATCCGATTCGAATTTAGGGAGAGAACGCTAAGATGGCTAGCGCCGTGCCGTCAACCACCGCACCCGAATCCATTCCGACTCACGAGGAACTCGTTGCACGTGCTCGCGCAATGGTTCCCGTGCTCAAGGAACGCGCACGCAAATGCGTCGCCGACCGGGATGTCCCCGCCGAAAGCATTGCCGAATTCCAGGAAGCCGGCTTCTTCAAAATCCTCCAGCCCAAACGCTGGGGCGGTTACGAAATGCATCCGAACGTCTTCTACGACGTGCAGAAAACGCTCGCCGAAGGCTGCATGTCGACCGGCTGGATGTACGGCGTCGTCGGCTGCCACCCTTACGAACTCGCCCTGTTCCATGACGAGGCACAGCAGGAAGTCTGGAGCGAGGATACCTCGACGCTCGTCTCCTCGAGCTACCAGCCCGTCGGCAAGGTGACCCATGCCGAAGGCGGTTACCGCCTGTCGGGCCGCTGGGGCTTCTCGACCGGTTCCGTCCACTGCAAGTGGGTGGTCCTCGGCGCGATGGTCCCGCCGAAGAACGAAGGCGATGCGCCCGACATGCGCGCCTTCCTTCTGCCGCGCAAGGATTACACCATCGACCGCGATGCCTGGCAGGTCTTCGGCCTCCAGGGCACGGGTAGCCACGACGTCATCGTCGATGACGTGTTCGTTCCCGCACACCGCACCCACCGCGCCATCGACGGTTTCCTCTGCACCAACCCGGGGCAGAAGGAAAACGACGGCGCACTCTACACCTTGCCGTGGGCGCAAGTGTTCATGCGTTCGGTGTCGACCGCGGCTTTCGGCGGCGCCCGCGCGGCCGTCAATGCGGCTATCGAAATCATGCAGAGCCGCGTGTCGACCAACACCGGCAAGGCATCGAAGGCCGACCCGTTCCTGCACGCCGCCATTGCCAAGGCGCACGCGCAGATGACCGAGATGGAAAACACCCTGCGCCTGACTTTCGAGGATCTCATGGGCTATGCCGAGCGCGGCGAGCCGATCCCGATGGAGAAGCGCACGCTCTACGCCTACAATTCGGCCTCGGTGGTTCGCCGCCTGGCGGATATGGTCGACGACATGGTCCAGCTCCTCGGCGGGCGGGCGATCTACATGTCGAGCCCGATCATCCAGCCGTGGCTGGACCTCAACGCCGGCCGCGCGCACGTCGCGAACGACCCCAACAATCGCACCGCCGACCTGATTGGCGGGATTCTGGGTGAGCAGCCGGGCTTCACCTTCCTCTGAGGATCGCGATCGTGGCGAACTTCAGGGAAGCGACCTACCCGGTTGCTAGTGGATACGATATCCACCTGAAAGAGGCCGGTGCCGGCCCTGCCGTGGTATTCATCCACGGCAGCGGCCCGGGCGCTTCCGGCGCGTCCAATTTCCGCCAGAATATCGATGCCTTCGCCGCTGCGGGTTTTCGCGTCGTCCTGCCCGACCTGATCGGCTACGGCGGGTCCTCCAAGCCCGAAGGCATCGACTACACGCTGCAACTGTTCACCGACACGCTGTACGATGCCCTGCGCCAGCACGGTATCGAACGGGCCTCGCTCGTGGGCAATTCGCTCGGCGGCGCGATCGCGTTGCAGATGGCGCTCGACCATCCCGAATTCGTCGAAAAGCTGGTGCTGATGGCCCCGGGCTGCGTAGCCGAACAGGAAAGCTACTTCACTCTGCCGGGGATCGCGAAGATGCGGTCCGGCTTCGGCGGCCCCGACTTCAACATCGAGGAACAGCGCCGTCTGGTCACCAACCTGATGCACCCGGATTCGGCCGGACTGGTCACCGACGAGCTGGTGGACGAACGCTTCGCCGTCGCGAAGACCCAGCCCAAGGACGTGATCGTCCGCATGAAAACACCCAACTTGGCCCCGCGCCTGGGCGAAATCGCGCAACCGATCCTCGTCCTTTGGGGTCTCGACGACGAGTTCTGTCCCGAAGGCCACACACGGGTCTTCCTCGAGAACTGCCGGGATGTGCGCACTGTCACGTTCGGCCGCACGGGCCACTGGGTCCAGGTCGAACGGGCGCAAGAGTTCAACCACTATTCGATTGATTTTCTCCGATGAGCAAAGCCGAACAATATGGACGCGAACTGTACGAGGCCCTGCGCGGGCGCCGTACGCTGACCCCGCTGATCGAACGCGATTCCACGCTGACGATCGACGACGCCTACGGCATCAGCCTCGACTTCCTCGACCGCCGATTGAAAGACGGCGAAAAGGTCGTCGGCAAGAAGATCGGCGTGACGAGCAAGGCCGTGCAGGACATGCTCGGCGTGCACCAGCCCGACTTCGGCTTCCTGACCGACTGGATGTTCGTCGAAGGCGATATCGATGTCGAGGCCAAGAACCTGATCGCGCCCCGCGCCGAGGCGGAAATCGCCTTCATTCTCAAGGATAGCCTCAACGGCCCCGGCGTGACTGCCGAAGACGTGGTTGCCGCGACCGAAAGCATCGCGCCCTGCTTCGAGATCGTCGACAGCCGGATTACCGACTGGAAGATCAGCATCGTCGACACGGTGGCCGACAACGCCTCCTGCGGCGTCTACGTGGTGGGCAAGGAACGGCTCGATCCGCGCGCGTTCGACTTGCCCGGTCTCTTCGTCAACGTCACCAAGAACGGCGAGCCGCTGTCCGAAGGCTACGGCAATGCCGTCCAGGGCGACCCGGCGCAGGCGGTGGCCTGGCTGGCCAATACCCTGGGGGCCTACGGGGTTACATTGGATGCGGGCGATATTATCTTGTCGGGGTCGCTTGTGCCTCTGGCTCCGGCGGTAATCGGCGATACGTTCGAGATGACCTTGAGCGACAGGAATCCCAGCGAAGGCGGCCGCCCCCTCGGCAGTTGCGTTGCGCGCTTTGTGTAAGGACGGAAAATGGCAAGGGTAAAAGCCGCGATTATTGGATCAGGTAACATTGGGACCGATCTGATGATGAAGATGATCAAGCATCCGCAGAACATGGAACTGGTTGCGGTTGTTGGTATCGATCCGAACTCGGAAGGGCTTGCGATGGCGCGCGAGCACGGGATTGCGACGACGCACGAGGGGATCGAGGGGCTGAAGAAGATGGCCTGCTATCCCGAGATCGGGATAGCGTTCGATGCGACCAGCGCCTATGCGCACAAGGTGCACGACGAGGCCCTGCGCGCCGACGGGATCCAGGTGGTCGACCTGACCCCGGCCGCGATCGGCCCGTTCACGGTGCCGCCGGTCAACATGCGCGAGCATCTCGACGCGCCGAACGTCAACATGGTGACGTGCGGCGGGCAGGCGACGATCCCGATGGTCGCGGCGGTGAGCCGGGTGGCCAGGAGCGTGCCCTATGCCGAGATCGTGGCTTCGGTGTCCTCGCGTTCGGCCGGCCCCGGCACGCGCGCCAACATCGACGAGTTCACCCGCACGACCGCCAATGCGATCGAGAAGGTCGGCGGCGCGACCAAGGGCAAGGCGATCATCATCCTCAACCCGGCCGAACCGCCGATGATCATGCGCGACACGGTCTTCACCCTGTCGGAAGGCGCCGACGAGGAGGCGATCCGCCAGTCGGTCAAGGACATGGTGGCCGAAGTGCAGAAGTACGTGCCGGGCTATCGCCTGAAGCAGGAAGTGCAGTTCGAGCGCTACGGCGACAACAACAAGCTCAAGATCCCCGGCATGGGCGAGTTCACCGGCATCAAGACGATGATCATGCTCGAAGTCGAAGGCGCGGGCGACTACCTGCCCAGCTACTCGGGCAATCTCGACATCATGACCGCCGCCGCCAAGGCCACCGGCGAACTGCTCGCCGAACGCCGCATGGCCGCTGCCGCGACCGCCTGAACCGGAGGAATACCATGGCCAAGTTCAACGTCGAAGCGGGCGACAAGCTCTATATCCAGGACGTGACCCTGCGCGACGGCATGCATGCCGTGCGCCACATGTACGGCATCGACCACGTCAAGGCGATCGCCAAGGCGCTCGATGCGGCGGGCGTCGACGCGATCGAGGTCGCCCATGGCGACGGCCTGTCGGGGGCGAGCTTCAACTACGGCTTCGGGGCCCATACCGACTGGGAATGGATCGCGGCGGTGGCCGAAGTGCTGGAGAAGAGCGTCCTGACCACGCTGATCCTGCCGGGCGTGGGCACGGTCGAGGAACTCAAGCGGGCCTATGAACTGGGCGTGCGTTCGGTGCGCGTGGCGACCCACTGCACCGAGGCCGACGTGTCGAAGCAGCACATCGGGATCGCGCGCGACCTGGGGATGGACGTGTCGGGCTTCCTGATGATGAGCCACATGATCGGTCCGGAGAAGCTGGCCGAACAGGCGCTGTTGATGGAAAGCTACGGCGCGCAGTGCGTCTATGTGACGGACAGCGGCGGAGCGCTCGACATGGACGGGGTGCGCGAACGGCTGCGGGCCTACGACAAGGTGCTCAAGCCGGAGACGCAGCGCGGGATCCACGCGCACCACAATCTGTCGCTGGGGGTGGCGAACTCGATCGTTGCGGCGCAGGAAGGCGCGGTGCGGATCGACGCGAGCCTTGCCGGGATGGGCGCGGGCGCGGGCAATGCGCCGCTCGAAGTGTTCATTGCCGCAGCCGACCGCAAGGGCTGGAACCACGGGTGCGACGTGATGGCGCTGATGGATGCGGCCGAAGACCTGGTCCGCCCGCTGCAGGACCGCCCGGTGCGGGTGGACCGCGAGACGCTGAGCCTGGGCTATGCCGGGGTCTACAGCTCGTTCCTGCGCCACGCGGAGAAGGCGAGCGAGGACTACGGCATCGACACGCGCGAGATCCTGGTCGAACTCGGCCGCCGCAAGATGGTCGGCGGACAGGAAGACATGATCGTCGACGTCGCGCTCGACATGCTCAAGGAAAAACAAGCACAGAACTGACACCATAACCCGGGCGGGAACCAATGCCGAATACGGCACGGCTTCCCGCCCGGATCGTCTGACGAGGGGAGGATCGGGATGAGTAGCACCCAGGAAAACATCGCCGCGATCGAGCGTTTCCTTGCGGCAACCAATGCCGCGGATGTTCCCGCCGTCATCGACGCCTATGCCCCCGACGGCACGCTGACCACGATGGGCAATACTCTCATCTCCGGGACTTTCGACAAGGCCGCCGTCGCGGCGGCGGCGGGCCGGATATTCGAGGCGTTCCCCAACGGCATTCACTTCACCGTCCACGCAATCACCGCGCAGGACGACCGCGTAGCGGTGGAGGCATCGTCGCGGGGCATGCACGTCTCGGGCCGCGAATACCGTAACCACTATCATTTCCTGGCCCGGTTGCGCGACGGGAAGATCGTCTCGTGGAAGGAATACTGCGACACGGAAGCGATCACCGACGTGCTATGCGGCGGGCAGCGGCCCGAACCTGCCTGACCGGAACGAAATGCCCACCCCCCTCCCGCACAAGCGGGAGTCCTGAGAGGAACAAATGACCGAGGTTTCCCTGTACAAGCCCTACCCCGCCGCCGAAGTATCGCAGTGGGACTTCGAAACCGATGTCGCGATCGTCGGCTTCGGCGCGACAGGTTCCTGCGCCGCGATCGAAGCGGCAGCGGCCGGCGCGAAGGTCATGCTGTTCGAACGCAGTTCGGGCAGCGGCGGGGCTTCGGCCATGTCGGGCGGCGAAATCTATATCGGCGGCAACGGCGGCACCGACGCCCAGCGCGCGGCGGGTTTCGAGGATACGACCGAGGACTTCGAAGCATACCTCAAGGCGGCGGGTGGACCTTACGCCGACCACGCCAAGTGCGAACTCTATGCGCGCGAAGCGCTCAACCACTACGACTGGCTCAAGGCGCAAGGCGTGCCCTATCGCGGCAATTACCTGCCCGGCAAACATATCGAGCCGACCGATGATTCCACGCTGATCTATTCCGGCAGCGAGCAGGCCTACCCCTTTTGCGAGATCGCCAAGCCCGCCCCGCGCGGCCACGTGATCCAGCACATGGGCTGGGGCGGCGGGCGTCCGCTGATCGACGTCCTCGAAGCGCGCGCGCGTGAACTCGGCGTCGATGTCGTGGTCGATGCCCGTGTGGTGGCGCTGGTCAAGGACGCCGAGCGGGTCTGCGGCCTGATCGTGCGGATCGACAACCAGAACCTCTTCGTGAAGGCGGGCAAGGGTGTGGTCCTCGCCACTGGCGGCTTCGTGTTCAACGAGGACATGCGCCGCCGCTATTGCCCCGACACGTTCAAGATCAACAGCCCCTTGGGCGACAAGGACGACGGGATCGGCATCGAACTCGGCGTCGGCGCGGGTGGCGATGCGATCCACATGGACCAGTGGTTCACCACTTGCCCGTGGACCATGCCGGAACCGCAAGCCTACGGCGTCTTCGTCAACGAGGCCGGGCAGCGCTTCATCAACGAGGATTGCTACCATGGCCGCGTCAGCCGTTGCGCCGTCGATCAGCTCGGCCGCCGGGTCTACCTCCTGCTGGACATCGCCCATTTCGAACAGCCGCTCGAACTGGCCGGGATCACCATCGCCGGAACGGGCGAAACCTGGGAAGAGGTCGAGCGCGAACTGGAGATGGCCGAAGGCACTCTCAGCGCGACGATGGAATTCTACAACCGCCACGCGCGCGAAGGTAACGACCCGCTGTTCCACAAGCGCCCGCCGATCCTGACTCCGCTCGACCAGGGGCCGTTCGTGGCGCTCGAACTCAATTTCGAACATTCCTATTTCAGCTTCTTCACACTCGGGGGCCTGCACACCTCGGCCGACGGCGAAGTGCTCGACCGCAGCGGGAAGCCGGTGGCCGGCCTTTTCGCCGCAGGCCGCTGTACTTCGGGCCTGCCGGCCTGGGGCCATGGCTACAGCTCGGGCATGAGCCTTGCCGACTGCACCTTCTTCGGCCGCCAGGCCGGGAAGAAAGCCGCCGCCGGATAGGCGGCGGCACGCAGGCGGCCACTGAACATCATAATGGGGAGAGACGGTCAATGCTTCTGAAGGACAAAGTTGTCATCGTCACCGGCGCCGGTCCCGGCATGGGCCAGGCCATGTGCCGCGGCGCAGCCCGGGAAGGCGCCAAGGTGGTCGTTTCGGCCCGTTCGGTCGATGCGATCAATGCCGTGCGCGACGACATCGTCGCCCAAGGCGGCGAAGCGATCGCGGTGCCTTGCGACGTGGCGGACATGGACCAGTGCTGCAGCCTCGCCGAACAGGCGCTCAGGCAATGGGGCCGGATCGATGGCCTCGTGAATTCCGCCTACTACCATCCGGACTGGACCCCGCTGCACGAGGCGGACATGGGCCAGATGACCCGTGTGATGGACGTGATTGCGCTGGGCGGGCTGCGCATGGCGCAATGCGTCATCCCCACCATGCTCGAACAGGGATCCGGGGCGATCGTCAATGTCTCGACCCTGGCCACGCGCAAGGCCAATCCGGGCGAAGGCGGCTATGCCATGGCCAAGGCCGCGCTCAACCAGATGACCCGCCAGCTGGCAGGCGAGCTTTCCGGCACCGGCATCCGCGTCAACACAGCGCTGATGGGCTGGATGGACGGCGTGCCGCTGGACCATTTCTTCGCCTCGATGGGCGAAGAGGGCGAGGCTTTCCGCAAGCAGCGCGCCTCGGAAATCCCGGTGGGCCATATCCCGCCCGACAAGGACTGCGCCAAGGCGGTCTATTTCCTGCTGTCCGACTACGCGAGCGAGATCACCGGTGCTTCGCTCGACGTCAATGGCGGCGACTACATGGCGCCCTGAGCGGGCGAACGGAGGAGATCACCCGATGGAAATGCTCGACTGGATGAAAGAGGCCAAGACGCTGGCCGAAGATCGGCTGTCGGGGTTCGATCCCGACGCGGTAACCGAAAGCATTACGGTAGACATCGATGCACCGGCGCGGATCGTGTGGGATATCCTGTGCGACATGCCCCGCTACAACGAATGGAACCCGTTCTGCGTGCGCGCGGTGTCGGATCTCGAGATGGGGGCCGCCGTCGACATGACGCTGATGAATTACGCGGTCCCCGGCTCGCTGGTGCCGAACTGCGAATATATCTGCGCGCTGGAGCCGGAACGGATGATCTCGTGGGAAATGAAGTACACGCCCGAATGGCCCTACCCCGCCCGGCGCGACCAGGTCATTACCCCGACCGGCCCCAATTCCTGCCGCTACTATTCGACCGATGCCTTCCTCGGCGAGACCGGAATTCACGTGCACCGCTTCGCCGGGCCGTGGGTGAAGCGCGCCTTCGACGATAGCGCGCTGGCGCTCAAGGCGCGGGCCGAAGCGTTCCACACCGCCGGCCGGTAAGACGGCAACCGACCCGGCCATGACCGACACGCATGGCCTTTTACGCCACATTTCCCTAGTCCCCATATCCCCGGCGGCAGCGCGCCTGTAGGGCCCATAGCGTAATATCGGGTCCGCGCGTGCAGCCGGGATTTTCATGGAGACAAGACGATGCTTTCGAAAGTGACGCTGAACAATACCGACCTGTCGGTCAGCCAGCTTTGCTATGGCACCAACATGCTCGGCTGGATGCTGGACCAGGAAACGTCCAACGCCATTCTCGACCGCTTCGCCGAACTCGGCGGCAATTTCATCGATACGGCCCGCTCCTATGGCGACTGGATGCCCGATGCGCCCAAGGGCGCCAGCGAACGCGCCATCGGCGGCTGGCTGAAGAACCGCAGCCGCGAAGGCCTGGTCATCTCCACCAAGGGCGGCTTCATGGACCTGCGCGCAGGCGATTACCGCAATCGCTGCACGCCCGAAGACGTGGCGCAGGACCTTTCCGAAAGCCTCGACCATCTCGGCATCGACACGATCGACCTCTACTGGCTGCACGCCGACAATCCGGAAGCCCCGGTGCAGCCGATCGTCGATGCGCTGATCGGCCACCGGGAAGCCGGCCGCATCCGCCACTTCGGCGCCTCGAACTGGGCCGCCGCGCGGATCAGGGAAGCCAACGACTACGCCGCGTCGATCGGCAAGCAGGGCTTCGTCGCGTCCGAAACCTTCTGGGGCCTCGCGGTCCCCAACGTCGAAGCGGCGGCCCAGCAAGGCTACGTCCACTATTACGAGGGCGAGTACGAGGACCTGCACGCCTCGGGCCTGCCGATCATCGCCTATGCGGCGCAGAGCGGCGGCTACTTCACCAAGCTCGCCAAGGGCGCGGAAATCGGCGATGCGCTGAAGGCCCGCTATGACAACCCGGCCAACGAAGGACGCTTCAAGGCGGCCCAGGCCCTGGCCGAAAAGCACGGCGTATCGATCAACGAAGTCGTTCTGTCCTATCTTCTCTCGCAGCCGAACCAGACTATCCCGATCTTCGGCGGTTCCAGCCCCGAGCAGGTCGGCGAGAGCGTCAAGGCCGCATCGCTGAAGCTGACGGCTGACGAACTGGCTCAGCTCCGCGCGGACTGAGCGCCCTCAGCCGGACATGGAAAGGGCGGGTGCTGCATGGCAACCCCGCCCTTTTTCATTTCGTCAGTGCCGGAATCAGGCAACCAATGCCTGACGCACCCCTTCGACTGCCAGCCGCACACGCTCGGCCACGGGCACACCCGCTTCCAGCGCGGAATTGCGCGGCAGTTCGACGCTGACCGG
>JAQVEQ010000291.1 GCA_028697875.1 Novosphingobium sp.
GATGGACGATGACCTGTTCCAGCGCGTGATGCCCGTCATGCACGACGCAGGCGATGATGAGGATGCATACCGCGCACCCGCCGAGAAGCGCCGTGGCATCGCCGCCATAAATGGCGTGAGCCGGGTCGAACAGCGCGCGCGAGATGATGAGCGCCCCCATTCCGAACAGCACGGATGGTGTCAGAATGGCGAGGAAGCGGGCATGGGGGCCGAACTCGGAGCGTCCCTGAGAGTCGCCGAGAGGCAGGGCCGAAGCGCTGGCGACCACCTTGCCGCGTCGCATGTCCCGTCCGAGCAGGAGGCCGAAGACCGTAAGCGCGATCACGCCGACGACACCCGCGAACAGTACCGTGTAGAAAAGGACAAGGCCCGGCGAGACATGGGCCGCGCCTGCGGAAATGCGGGTTGCGGCCTGGATCACCGGGTCGGAAGATAGCGCCATCCCGTGCCCCGCGATGTTGACCGCCGCCACCGCGCCGATCGCAGGCAGTCTTGCCCGGATCGCAACCGGCACCAGAACCGTGCCGACCAGCGCCGTCGCCGGTGAGGGCCAGAAGAAGATGCCGCATACGTATGTCGTGCAGGCGAGCGTGATGAACGCGGAACGGGGGCCGACGATAAGCCGGCGCACCGGGATGATCATGAGTTCGTCCGCACCTTCCTTGCTCATGGCTTTCAGCATGGCCAGCATGAGGGCCACGAGCAGCATGATGTCGAACAGGCCGATGCCCGCCATCAGGATCGCACGGAACAGGCTCTGCGTGGCGAAGATCATGCGATCGGGCAGCGTCGCGCCGGCATTGGCGGACATGAAGGCCAGCGCCACGGTACCGGCGATGGCGACAATCGCGACATTGCGGCGCACCACCATCACGAAAATGATGGCGGCGACGGTGAAGAGGAAGACCCAATGGGCCGCGGTGATCGGCATGATTACTCCGTGCTGCGCTTCTTGCGACCTCGCGAAATCTTTGTCTCGGTTCCCCCGGCCTCGTTTGTGAGGCTGGAACGGCCGAACTGGTTGTTCGCTTCGATGATGGTGACCAGCGCATCGAGAAAGGCTTCGCGCTGCTTGGTATCGAGGCATGCCAGCAGCCGGGTCTGTGCACGCGTCATGTCGGGATAGTGCCGGCTGAGCATCTCGCGTCCGGCCCGGGTCAGGCGCACGAGCTTGGCCCTGCGGTCGACTTCGCTCTGGCGGCGTTCGACGAGGCCGGCGCGTTCCAGCCGGCGCAGCACGTCGGCGACGTTGGTCCGGTCGATTCCAAGCTTGGTCGCAATGGCGATCTGATCGATGTCCGGGTTGGTCGAGAGGATGGTCATCAGCCCGTACTGGACAGGGGTGATGTCCGAATCGCCGACTTCCTCGAAGAACAGGGCGTAGTGCAGCTGGTGGACCCTGCGGATCAGGTATCCGGGCCGCTTCCACAGCGGCAGATCCTCCATCAACTGGCGCAGGGACCCCTGTTCCTCGCTCGTGTCCCCACGTGCCGGTTTCACCCGATCCGTTTTTGCCATGCCCTTGAAATCCTTGATCCGATCTTGTGTCGTTTCGTCCTTTGGAGGGTTGAACACAATATTATCGATCAGTATACCCCTTTTTTATCAAAAGGGGCTCGAAATGCAGGCAAGCACCGCCGTCGCGACAAATATCGAGGCCGTTCAGTCAGCCTGGAACCCGTTCAGCGCGTTTCTGGAGGCGCAGCCCGACCAGGCGGTCCCAAAGGGGGAGCTGGCTGGCGTTGCCGTGTCGGTGAAAGACATTCTCGATGTCGCCGGCGCCGCTACGCGCTGGGGTTCGCTGGCCTTGCAGAATGCCGCGCCTGCGGAGCGGGACATGGAAGCGGTGGCGCGGTTGCGGCAGGCCGGCGCGAGCATCGTTGCCAAGACCACCACGACCGAATTCGCGCACAGTCCGCTCGGCTACTCTCCGCTGACGGGCATGACGCTCAATCCATGGAACCCGTGCATGACTTGCGGGGGATCATCGAGCGGCGCGGGCGTGGCCGTGGTTACCGGCGCAACCCCTCTGGCCCTTGCCACCGATGCGGGATGTTCGACGCGTCTGCCTGCCGCCCTGACCGGTGTCTTCGGGCTGAAGGCCACCTCGGGCCGCATCCCGCACGAGAAAGTGCCGGAAGGGTTTGCCAGCATCGTCCACCTGGGCCTTCTGGCGCGCGACGTGGACTTGCTCGAGCACGGTTTGGTCGCAGTCGCGGGGCCGCACCGGTCCGATCCACAAAGCCTGTCGCAACCTGATCTGCGTATCCCGAGCCCGGGTAGTTATGGCGATGTCCTTGCCGGGCGGCGCATCGCGATCTGGCGGTTCGCCGGCAACGCGGTCCTTGATGACGACGTCGAATGCCAGATGGTCGATGCAGCCAAGGTGCTGGCGGATGCAGGCGCACGGGTGGACTGGCTTGAGTATCCGCTGGAAAATCCCACGCGGCACTGGGCCCTGCTTCAGGAAGTGTCGTGGGCAGCACGGGTTGCCGCCCTGCCGGCGCGGCTGGGGGAGCGCCTGTCCTTGACGTTTCGGGACGGCGCGGCCCGGGGGCTTGAAGCCACGGCGCTCGGGCTCAACGCCGCTCTGGCCGGCCGCACCGCGGTTTTCCGGACCGTGCAGCAGGTCTTCGCGGCGGGATACGACTTCATCCTCACCCCATGCGCGGCGGCAGCGGCGATCGCGGCGGATCATCCTACCGATGCGCCGCTGTAAATCGGCGGACGGAGTGTCGGGCCGCTGCGCGACGCCTGGGTGCCCTATCTGTCGCTTTTCAACCTTTCCGGTCACCCCGCCATCACGCTGCCGTCGGGGCTGGACCGCAACGGCGTGCCCATGGGGTTGCAGCTCGTTGCGCCCTGGTGGGAGGAGTGCCGTCTGCTCGCCGCTGCCCGGGCCTGGGCAAGCGCCTGTCCGCCGCCGACTTTGGAATTTTGACCGAAAAGGACGACCTTGATGGCAATGGAACCGCTCGCGACAAAGGGTAACTATCTCCACATCTA
>JAQVEQ010000070.1 GCA_028697875.1 Novosphingobium sp.
AATCCTCGTGCCCCTCGCCGGTGATCTGCCAGTAGAGGCCGCTGTTCGGTTCGAGGAAACGCTGGTCGCCCAGCGGGCGGTTGAAGAAGACCTCGCCGTCCGGCCCGATTTCCGCCGCGCCGATCATGGCCGTCAGCATATATTCGAGCTGGTCGTCGAAATTCTTCTCGATCAGCCCGGTCAGCGTGCGGTCGAGCGCGATCCCGCCCAGCAGTAGCAGGATGGTGATCCACCCCGCCGCGATCAGCATCATGCGGCGGGAAAGGCTGCCCGTATGCGGCGCGACCGGGTTGGCGGGCGCAATCTCCCCGCCGGCGGGATCGGCCGCCTTGGCCGGGGCCGCAACCCGCCCGGGATCAGCCGCGCGGAGAGTCGGCGGGGTCGTCGAGGCTGTATCCAAGGCCACGGATCGTCGTGATGACATCGGCACCCAGCTTCTTGCGGATGCGGGTGACGAAGACTTCGATCGTGTTGGAATCGCGGTCGAAATCCTGGTCGTAGATATGTTCGATCAATTCGGTACGGCTGACCACCTTGCCCTTGTGGTGCATGAGGTAGGACAGCAGCTTGTATTCCTGCGCGGTCAGCTTGACCGGCTCGCCCGCCAGGGTCACGCGGCCGGAACGGGTGTCCAGCCGGACATCGCCCGCCATCAGTTCGGACGAGGTATTGCCCGAGGCGCGGCGGATCAGCGCGCGCAGGCGGGCGATCAGTTCTTCGGTCTGGAACGGCTTGGCGAGGTAATCGTCGGCCCCGGCGTCGAGCCCGGCGACCTTGTCCGACCAGCTATCGCGCGCGGTCAGCACGAGGACCGGGAAATTGCGCCCTTCCTTGCGCCACATGCCGAGCACGGTCAGCCCGTCGATCTCGGGCAAGCCGAGGTCGAGCACGACCGCGTCGTATTCTTCGGTGCTGCCGAGGAAATGGCCGTCCTCGCCATCGGTGGAAAGATCCACCGCATAGCCGGTCTGCTCCAGCGTGGACTTGAGCTGCTGGCCAAGCGTGGGCTCGTCCTCGACAATCAGGATACGCATACCTCTACCCTCATATCCAAACAGGCTGATTTCAAGTGGGGCCTGCGAGTGAACGCGTCAAGCGACGTGTGGTGTCGGGAAAAATGCCCGGAACGCTCAGTTCGACCGCTTGAGAACCTTGCCCGAACGGGCATCGATATCAATGAACACGACCCGGCCATCGCGAATGAACTTGAGGCGGTAGGCCATGGCCGCCGCGTCGTATTCCGGACCGAGATACTGCATCCCGCGCATCTGCGGCAGCACGATCTGTTCGATCTCGCGCAGGGAACGGACGTTGCCAGCCCGCATTTCCTTGCGCACCTGCCCCTGATCGCCGCGATTCTGGGCCTGCACGGGGGCATACGGCAGGGCCGCCGCGCACAGGACGAGGGAAACAAGGGGAGCAATCGCCTTTCGCATCATGCCCTTGTGCCTAGGCACGGGGGCTTGAACAAGCTCTGAATGAAACCGGACGGCGCCATTCAGGTTCAGCGTGTCATTTCGTACTTCACCGAGACCGTCACCCCGGTGCCGACCAGCCCCGGTTCGACCGGGGTCGGCGGCGCGGCGGCGACCGCATCCGCAGCCATGCGCAGCATCGGCACCGGCCCCGTGTGGCCGATGGATTCGCTCACTTCCAGCAGGCGGACGCCGGAATATCCGGCCATCCGCGCATATTCCATCGCCTGCGCACGGGCGTGTTCCATCGCCGCCTTGCGGGCCTGGGCCTTGGCCGCCGTATCGTCGTCGATGGAGAAGCTCGGCCCGTTGATATCGGTCGCTCCCGCCGCGACCAGCGCGTCGAGCACTTGCCCGACCTTCGGCACATCGCGCAGGATCACGCTGACGCTGTTCGACGCCTGATAGCCGCGAAAGACCTGCTGCTGGGCCGTCCGGTCGTAGTCGTACTGCGCGTTGAGGTTGATGCCGGTGGTCTGGATATCCTCCTTCGCGATGCCCAGCGCCTTGATCTTCGCGATCACCGCATCCATCGCCCTGGCGTTCTGCTGCATGGCGGCAACCGCAGTCGGCGCGCGGGTGGAAACGCCCGCGCCGACGGTCGCGATATCGGGCTTGGCCTTGACGGTTTCGCTCACGTTCAGTTCCACCACCGGGCCCGAGGCCGCGATCTGGACTTCGGCCGCCATGGCCGGCGAAGCGAGCGCGGTGGCGGCGAGCAGCGGCAATGCGTAACGGATCATCTGTGGTTCTCCCAAGGTGTACGCCCGGATGGCTGGCGTATGGCATATTACGCACCAGTGAACGAAGCGGTTCCGGCGCTGGACCGCGCCCCCTTAGATCGCTAGTGCGCCCGGCATGGCGGCACCCCCTATCCTCAGTTGGGAAGGCCTCGGCCTGATTCAGGGCGCGGGCTGGCTTTTCCAGGACATCGACCTGCATATCGGTCCGCGCGACCGGCTGGCGCTGATCGGGCGCAACGGCGCGGGCAAGACCACGCTGCTGAAGCTGATCGACAACCGGATCGAAGCCGACCGCGGGCAGCGCAAGGTCAAACCCGGCACGCGGGTCGTGATGCTGGAACAGGAACCGGACTTTTCCGGCTGCGACACGCTGCTGGACTTCGCGCTTTCGGGCGAGGACGCCCCGGCCCGCCACGAAGTGGAAGCGATCGCCGGGCAGATCGGCATCGACCTTTCCCGCAGCGCGGAGAGCGCCAGCGGCGGCGAACGGCGCCGCACGGCCCTGTGCCGCGCGCTCGCCAGCGAACCGGACCTGCTGCTGCTGGACGAGCCGACCAACCATCTCGACCTCGCCGCGATCGACTGGCTGGAAGACTGGCTCAATCGCTACAACGGCGCCTTCGTCGTCATCAGCCACGACCGGACCTTCCTCACCCGCCTGACCAGGGCGACGCTGTGGCTCGACCGCGGCACCCTGCGGCGCAAGGAAGTGGGCTTCGGCGGCTACGAGGCGTGGGAAGAACAGGTCTTTGCCGAAGAGGCCCGCGCGGCGGAACGGCTCGACGCCAAGCTCAAGATCGAAGCACACTGGCTCGAACGCGGGGTCACCGCGCGGCGCAAGCGCAACCAGGGCCGGCTGGAAAAGCTCTACGACATGCGCGCCCAGCGCGCGGCCATGCTGACGCCCGGCGGCAGTGCCAAGCTCTCCCTGTCCAACGACGATTCCAAGACCAAGTCGGTCATCGTCGCCGAACACGTTACCAAGCGCTTCGGTGAGCGCACCGTGATCCGCGATTTCTCCTTGCGCATCCAGCGCGGCGACCGGATCGGCGTGGTCGGGTCGAACGGCGCGGGCAAGACCACCCTGCTCAAGCTTCTGACCGGCGAAATGCAGCCCGACGAAGGCGAAGTGACGCTGTCGAAGACGCTGACCGGGATCATGATCGACCAGCAGCGCAGCCTGCTCGCCCCCGACAAGACGGTGCGGCAGGTCCTGGCCGAAGGCGGCGACTGGGTCGACGTGCAGGGCAACCGCAAGCACGTGCAGGGCTATCTCAAGGAATTCCTGTTCGATCCCGGCATCGTCGACATGAAAGTGGGCGTGCTTTCCGGCGGCGAACGCTCCCGCCTGCTGCTGGCGCGCGAATTCGCCCGCAAGTCGAACCTGCTCGTGCTGGACGAGCCGACCAACGACCTCGACCTCGAAACGCTCGACCTGCTGCAGGAAGTGATCGCGGACTACGACGGCACGGTGCTGATCGTCAGCCACGACCGCGACTTCCTCGACCGCACGGTGACGGTGACGCTCGGCCTCGACGGCAGCGGCACGGTCGACATCGTCGCGGGCGGCTATGCCGACTGGGAAGCCAAGCGCAAGCAGCGCACCGCCCCGGCCAAGGCCAGGGCCGCGAAGGAGGCCGTGCCGCCGCCCCCACCGCCGCCGAAGAAGACCAAGCTCTCCTACAAGGACCAGCGCGATTACGAGATGCTGCCGGCCCGGATCGAGGCGCTGGAAGAGACGATCGCCCACGACGAGGAAGCGCTGTCCGACCCCGCCCTCTACACCAGCGACCCGAAGAAATTCGCGGCGCTCACCGCCTCGATCGAAAAGGCCCGCGCGGAAAAGGAAGCGGCGGAGGAACGCTGGCTGGAACTGGCGGAAATGGTCGAGGCGATGTGACCCCGCTCCACCGGGAGATCGCCGCCTGCCGCCATTGCGCCGCCCACTTGCCCCACGGCCCCCGCCCGGTCGTGCAGTTTTCCCCCGCCGCCCGCCTGGTCGTCGTCGGGCAAGCCCCCGGCTCCAAGGTCCACGCCAGCGGCGTTCCGTGGGACGATGCCAGCGGAAAGCGGCTGCGCGAATGGGCCGGCCTGACGCGCGGCGAGCTCTACGACCCGGCAAAGGTGGCGATCGTGCCGATGGGCTTCTGCTATCCCGGCAAGGGCAGCGGCGGCGACCTGCCGCCCCGCCCCGAATGCGCCCCGCTATGGCATGGGCGGATCATGGACGGCCTGCCGGAACAACGGCTTGTGCTGCTGGTCGGCAGCTACGCGCAGGCGCACTACCTCCCGCATGCGCGCAAGCTCGGAATGACCGAGCGGGTCCGCAATTTCCGCGATCACCTGCCCGAATACTTCCCCCTGCCGCACCCCTCGTGGCGCAGCGGCATCTGGATGGCAAAGAACCCGTGGTTCGAACGCGAGGTGCTGCCCGAACTGCGCAAGGCTGTCGCGAAAGCGCTCACCTGATCCGGTAGAAATCCGCCACCCGGTCCAGCGCCAGTTTCAGCACCAGTTTGCCGCTGCGCGCGGGCCAGGCGAGCGCCTTTTCCGCGTCGGGCAGCGATTCCCCGGCGCAGGCCACGCGCCACAGCACATCTTCCAGCCCCCGGCCCGCTGCGGCCAGCGCGCCGTCGAAGCGCGCCTTGGCCGCCATTTGCCGTTCCGTCGGCGACAGCCCGGCATCCGGCCCGCCCTTCACTCTCACCGGGTCCCAGCGCATGGTGACCGACGGGGCGAGCTGCGCCCGCTCGTAATCCGCGCGCAACCGTTCGCCCGCGTCGAACAGGCGGTCGTCGAGATGACCGCGCGCATGGAGCCAGGACAGCGGCGATTCGGCGAGATTCACTGTCGCGCTGCGCCGTTTCCTGGCCGCCCCATTCGACCGGCGCGGGCCTTCGACAGTCAATTCACGTTCGACGAGCTGGCGGCGCATGCGTTTCTCCCTTTCCTGAAATCCGGGGACGCGCTTGCCAAAGGCCGGTTATTGTAGGAAAGAGAAAAAACCATATCGGTTAAGAAAGGGCAGAGGCGATGATCAACCGCATCCGCGATATCCGCAAGGAAAAGGGACTGACCCTGGCCGACGTCGCCTCGGCCTGCACCCCGCCAACCACCGCGCAGACCATCGGCCGGCTGGAAACCGGGATGCGCAATCTCTCCCTCGCATGGATGAACCGCATCGCCGCCGCGCTGGACGTCGAACCGGAAATGCTGGTGCGTGGGGAAGCCGCCGCCGCGCCGCAAGTCGTCGCGAGGCTGACCGAAGCCGGGGCCGAAGCGCTCTCGAGCCCGCGCGATGCGATCCTGCCCACCGAACTGACCGGGGGGGGGCCCCTGCTCTGCCTGGCCATCGAATCCAGCGCGGGCGAATACCGTGCCGGCGACCAGCTCTGGCTGCGACAGATCGCACCGGAAGATGCCCCGCACGCCATCAACCGCGATGTCCTGGTGCCCAGGAAAGGCGGACGCTTCGCGTTCGGGCGGCTGATCGACCGGCAGGGAAGCCTCGTCGGCCTGCTCCCGCCCGGAATCGGCCAGCGCCAGATCGTGATCGACAGCCCGCCGTGGCTGGCGGTGGCCGAAATGCTGGTGCGCAAGCTGTGAATGCACCGCACCGGGTCCTCTCGCTCGCAACCCTCTATCCCAACGCAGCCCACCCCCGGTTCGGCACATTCGTCGCCCGCAGTCTGGAGGCACTGGCCGCGCGCGGCGACTGGGAGGTAACCGTCGTCAATCCCATCGGCCTGCCGCCGATTCCGTTCGGGCATTACCGGGCACTGGCCGAAGCTGCGGTAGACGCCACGGAACACGGCGTGAATGTCCTTCGGCCGCGTTTCATGCTGCTCCCGAAGATCGGCGGGCGCTTCAATCCCGGCGCGATCGCGCGCGCCGTCCTGCCGTTCGCCCGCCGTCTCCACGCGGAAAAGCCCTTCGACCTGGTCGATGCGCAGTTTTTCTATCCCGACGGCCCCGCCGCCGCGCGGATCGCCAAGGCGCTCGGCCTGCCGTTTGCGATCAAGGCGCGCGGGGCGGACATCTCCTATTGGGGCGCCAAGCCTTATGCCCTGCGCATGATGCGCGAGGCTGCGCAAGAGGCCACCGGCCTGCTGGCGGTGAGCGAGGCGCTGGCAAGCGACATGGCCGCGCTCGGCTTTCCGCGCGGCAAGATCGCCGTTCACTACACCGGCCTCGATCGCACATTGTTCCACCCGCGCGACAAGGCCGAAGCCCGCCGCGACGTGGCGCGCCGTTTCGGCATCGCATTGGACGAAAGCGCACCGCTCCTCGCCACGGTCGGCGCGCTGATCCCGCGCAAGGGGCAGGCCTTCGTCATCCGCGCCCTGCCGCAATGGCCCCGCGCCCGCCTGCTGCTGGTCGGCAAGGGCGAAGACGAAGCGCACCTGCGCGCCCTGGCGGCCGAACTGGGCGTGGCGGAGCGGGTCCATTTCCTCGGCTCGCTGGATCACCGCGCCTTGCCGCCGGTTCTTTCCGCCGCCGACGCCATGGTCCTGCCCTCGGCCAGCGAAGGGCTCGCCAATGCCTGGGTCGAAGCGCTGGCCTGCGGCACGCCGCTGGTCATTACCGATGCCGGGGGGGCGCGCGAACTGGTGAAAAGCGGCACTGCCGGACGAATCGCCGCACGCGATTCCACCGCGATCGCCGAAGCCGTGCAGGCGCTGCTCGCCGCGCCGCCCTCTCCCGGGGACGTGGCGCGGGAAGCGGCCGCCTTCAGCTGGGAAGCCCATGCCGCGGCACTGGCGGCCCGTTACGAAACGCTGCTGCAAGCGCGCTGAAACGCGCTTGCAACGCCGTCAGACTTCGCCGCGCGCGGCCTTTTCCTGCCGTTCGGTGGCGCTCTCGGTCGGCACGAAGCTCGCCGGGGTCACGCCCAGCCAGATCAGGATCGGCGCGGCCATGTAGATCGAGCTGTAAGTACCGACGAAAATGCCCAGCGTGATCGCCGCCGTGAAGCCGAACAGGCTCTCCGGCCCGAGCAGCAGCAACGCCACCAGCACGACCAGCAGGGTCAGCGAAGTCATCACCGTACGGGCGAGGGTTTCGTTGACCGACAGGTCGAGCAGCTCCGGCATCGGCATCTTGCGGTATTTCTTCAGGTTCTCGCGGATGCGGTCGTAGACGACGATCGTGTCGTTGAGCGAATAGCCGATGATGGTCAGGATCGCGGCGACGATGTTAAGGTCGAATTCGAGCTGGAACAGCGCGAACATGCCCAGCGTCAGCGACACGTCGTGGACGAGCGCGAACAGCGCGCCGATGCCGAATTGCCATTCGAACCGGATCCAGATGTAGATCGAGATCGCGATCATGGCGAAAAACAGCGCCCAACGCGCGGTGCTGAACAGTTCGCCGGAAACCTTGCCCGAAACCGAATCCACGCCGTCGATCCGCACCCCTTCATGAGCCGCGCGGATGGTGGAAACCACCTTCTGGGTCATCGTGTCGGACAGTGCCGGGTCCTTTTCCGCCCCTTCGGGCAGGCGCATGCGGACGGACACTTCGTTCGGTGCGCCGAAACGCTGGATTACCGGATCGCCATAGCCGAGACTGCCGATTTCCTTGCGCAATTCGGCCACCGGCGCTTCCGCGTTCTGGACGAAAGTCGCACGGATCATCTGCCCGCCGACGAAATCGACGCCGAAGTTGAGCCCCTTGGTCAGCACCAGGGCCCAGCTGGCCGCGATCAGCAGGCAGCTGACGACATAGAACGGCAGCCGCCAGCGCAGGAAATGGATGTTGGTGTCATCGGGGACGAGTTTCAGGAGCCGCATCGTATCGTCCTCCTCAGATATTGATGTCGTGCGGCCGCGCCTTGCGCAGCCAGCCGGCGACCCACATGCGAGTGACAGTCACCGCGGTGAAGACCGAAGTCACAATGCCGATCATCAGCACCACGGCGAAACCGCGCACCGGGCCGGAGCCGAACAGGAACAGCAGCACCGCGGCAATGACGTTGGTGAGATTGGCGTCGAAAATCGCGCGGCTCGCCTCGCGATAACCGTTCTCGACCGCCGCGATCACCCGGCGGCCACGCTTGCGTTCCTCGCGTATGCGTTCGTTGATCAGCACGTTGGCGTCGACCGCCGCACCGATCGTCAGCACGAAACCGGCAATGCCCGGCAGTGTCAGCGTGGTGTTGGCAATCGCCATGATCCCCAGCAGCATCAGCACGTTCAGCACCAGCGCCACATCGGCATAGAGACCGAAACGGCCATAGGACACGGCCATCAGCACGAGCACCGCAGCCGCACCGACCGCGAGGGCGATCAGCCCCTTCTGGATCGAGTCCGCGCCGAGATCCGGGCCGACCGTGCGCTCCTCGATCACCTTGAGGTCCACCGGCAGCGCGCCGGAACGCAGCGAAATGGCCAGCTGGTTGGCCGAATCGACAGTGAAGTTGCCGGAAATCTGGGCGCTGCCGCCCAGGATCGGCTCGTTGATATTGGGCGCCGACAGGACCTTGCCGTCGAGAATGATGGCAAAGGGCCGGTTGACGTTCTCGGTCGTCAGCTTGGCGAACTTCGCGCCGCCCTGCTGGTTGAACGTGATGTTGACTACCGGCTCGTTGGACTGCGGGTTGAAACCCTGCTGCGCATTGGTCAGGTTGTCGCCCTTGATCCCGCCCAGCCGCTTGACGGCGATCTGCGCGGCCTGGCCCGGCCCAGCTTCGGCATAAGGCACGATCTCGCTGCCCGGAGGGGCAATGCCCTGAGCGATATCGCTGGGCAGCGCGGTCGTATCGACCAGCTTGAATTCGAGCTTCGCCGTCTGGCCCAGCAGATCCTTGAGCTGCTTCGGGTCCTGCAGACCCGGCACCTGGACCACGATCCGATCGTCGCCCTGGCGGATAATGGTCGGCTCGCGCGTACCCAGCGCGTCGATACGCTTGCGGACCACTTCGGTCGCGCTGTCCATCGCGTCGGTCACGGCCTGGTTCAGCCCGGCCTGGGTCGGAGTCAGGACGAAGCGCTGGCCGTCCACCACTTCGATCCGCCAATCGCGCTGGCCGGTCAGCCCGGCCCCGCTGGTCAGCGGCAGGATCGCTTCGCGCGCGGCATCGACCTGGCTCGCGTCCTCGACCATGAAGGAAAGACGCCCGCCCTTGCTCGACAGATCGCCGATGCGGATGCGCGGCTCGGTCTTGCGCAGGGCGCCGCGCACGGCTTCCTCCATGCTTTCGAGCCGCTGCTGTGCGACCTGGGACGGGTCGGCTTCGAGCAGGATGTGGCTACCGCCGGCGAGGTCGAGGCCGAGATTGACCTTCGGGTCGGGCAGGAAGGAAGGCCATGCCCCGCCCGCGACCGAAACCAGCGACGGCAGGGAAGCCGCGGCAAAGGCCAGGGTCACGAACCATAGCCAGATCTTTTTCCAGCGCGGAAAATCGAGCATGGGGCGCTAGCCTCAGTCGTTCGCCGGGGCCGAGCCGCCCGGCGGGATGATGTCGCCGATGGTGTTCTTGACCGCCTTCACGCGGACGCCCTGGCCCAGTTCCAGTTCGACGTAGTTGTCGTCGACCTTGAGGATCTTGCCGACAAGGCCGCCGGCCGTGACCACCATGTCGCCGCGCTGCATCCCTGCGATCTTGGCGCGATGTTCCTTCTGCTGGCGCATCTGCGGACGGATGATCAGGAACCAGAAGATCACGATCATGCCGAGGATCGGCAGCCAGCTGATCCAGGCGGGCGGGGCATCGGCCCCGGCGGAAGCGGCAGCGGAAAGGATATCAAGCATCGACACACCCTTGGAAAACGGGGGTATTCCCGGTCATTCGCGGGACGGACGCAGGCTGCCGGAGCGGCACAGGCAATCCTTCCCTTCGGAAGGGTGCGCGCCTAGCAGCAAAGAAACCGGCTGGCAACGCGCTGGCCGGGCACGGCCCTCTGCCTTAGCATCCGCGCACAATGTTTGCCGGCAGGCGCCCACGGCGCTTGCCATGCCCGGCGGCTATGCCTATAGGGCGCGCCTCCACTGCTCGGGACGTAGCGCAGCCTGGTAGCGCATCACACTGGGGGTGTGGGGGTCGTAGGTTCGAATCCTATCGTCCCGACCAGTGGAGTTTCCCCAATTCACCCCTGCACGCCACACCGCCCGACAAAGGCGCCTGAAGGCGTTTCAACGGCACACAAAGGCCCATAGGCGCGCTCTAGCCGCAGCAATGCGTCCCGACGGCCCCGATTGGCCCGGTCTGCCCGCTGCCGCAAAACCATTTTCCTACACGAACCGATCTGGTTATCTGATTCGGCGATTCTCAACCGACAGGGATTCGCGAACCATGGCTATCCTCGAAGCGCTTATCGGCCCCCTCGCCGCGATCATCGACAAGGTCCTGCCCGACAAGGAAGCCCGCGAGCGGGCCAAGCTCGAACTCATCAGGCTGCAAGGCACGCAGGAGCTGGAAACGATCCGCACCCGCCTGTCGGCCATCGTTGCCGAGGCCAATTCCGCCGACCCGTGGACCAGCCGCGCCCGGCCGAGCTTCCTCTACGTCATGTACGCCCTGATCCTGTGGGCAATCCCCATGGGTCTGCTCGCCGCCGCCCGGCCGGAGACGGCACGGGCCATCGCCGAAGGGATGAACGCCTATCTGGGCGGACTGCCGGAACCGCTCTACGCCCTCTTCGGCACCGGCTATCTCGGCTACACCGCCGCGCGCCAGTGGGGGAAAGTGAAAGGCGTCGACAAATAGCCGGCGCACGCAAGCCGTCGACAAACCGCCCGCCCCGCCGCTATGCCGCCGCACGCATCATTCTATACGGAACCAATCATGGCCAATCCCGTCGTCTACGTCCTCAACGGACCGAACCTGAACCTGCTCGGCACGCGCGAGCCCGAGATCTACGGCTCCGACACGCTGGACGACATCGCCGGCATGCTGGAAGACCGGGCGCGCGAACTGGGGCTCGAAATCGAGATGCGCCAGTCCAATCACGAAGGGCACCTGATCGACTGGATGCATGAGGCGCAGGCTGAAGGGGCCAAGGCGATCCTGCTCAACGCGGCTGCCTACACTCACACCTCGATCGCCCTGCACGATGCGATCAAGGCGATCCGCACGCCCGTAATCGAGGTCCATCTGTCCGACCCGATGACGCGCGAAGAGTTCCGCCATATCAGCTACGTAGGCATGGCCGCGGTCGATTGCGTGTCCGGGCACGGCGCAAAAAGCTATCTGATCGCACTGGAAAAAGTCCCCGATCTCTGATGCTTAACCATCGAACCGGGGGGAATTTCGTCCCGCCCTCTTGCCAGCATCGCCGCCCCGCCGCATAGCGGCCAGCAGGATTGAGTTAAGAGGTAAGAGAGACGCATGGCCGAATCCAAAGGTTCCGCCGCCGGCCGCGACAGCGGCATGAGGATCGACAGCACGCTGGTTCGCGAACTGGCCGAACTGCTGGCCGAAACCGGGCTGACGGAAATCGAGGTCGAAGACGGCGAACGCAAGATCAAGGTTTCGCGCGCGGCCATGGCCGCTGCCGCGACTCACTTCGCCGCGCCCGCCCTCGCCCCCGTTGCGGCAGCTGCCCCCGCGCCTGCGGCCGAAGCGCCGGCCGCCGCGGAACCCGCGATCGACGGCAACGCCGTCAAGTCGCCAATGGTCGGCACTGCCTATCTTTCGCCGGAACCGGGCGCCGCGCCTTTCATCAGCATCGGCGCGCAAGTGAAGGCCGGGGAAACCCTGCTGATCGTCGAAGCGATGAAGGTCATGAACCCGATCACCGCTCCGGCCTCTGGCACGATCAAGGCAATCCTCATCGAAAACGCGCAGCCGGTCGAATTCGACCAGCCGCTGGTCGTGATCGGCTGAGGGCGCGGGGCGACCCATGGCCATTACCCGCCTGCTGATTGCCAATCGCGGCGAAATCGCGCTGCGAATCCACCGTGCCGCCCATGAAATGGGGATCGAAACGGTGGCGGTCCATTCGACTGCCGATGCCGATGCGATGCACGTCCGCCTGGCGGACAGCGCCGTGTGCATCGGCCCGCCGCCCGCGGCCGACAGCTATCTGAACATCGCGGCGATCATTTCCGCCGCCGAAATCAGCCACGCCGACGCGATCCATCCGGGCTACGGCTTCCTTTCGGAAAACGCCAAGTTCGCCGAAATCGTCGAAGCCCACGACATCGCCTGGATCGGGCCCAAACCGGAACACATCCGCACCATGGGCGACAAGGTCGAGGCCAAGCGCACTGCCGGCGCGCTCGGCCTGCCGCTGGTCCCCGGATCGGACGGCGCGGTCGAAACGATGGAAGAGGCGAAGAAAGTCGCCGCCGAAATCGGCTACCCCGTACTGGTCAAGGCCGCTTCGGGCGGCGGCGGCCGGGGCATGAAAGTGATCCCCGACGAAGCCAGCCTCGAAAGCCTGGTCAGCCAGGCCAAGAGCGAAGCCAAGTCCGCTTTCGGCGATGACACCGTCTATATCGAGAAATACCTCGGCAACCCGCGCCACATCGAGTTCCAGGTGTTCGGCGACGGCAAGGGCAACGCCATCCACCTGGGCGAACGCGACTGCTCGCTCCAGCGGCGCCACCAGAAGGTGCTGGAAGAAGCCCCCTCGCCCGTCATTTCCGCCGAAGAGCGCGAACGGATGGGCGGCATCGTCGCCAAGGCCATGGCCGACATGGGCTATCGCGGCGCGGGCACGATCGAGTTCCTGTGGGAAAACGGCGAGTTCTATTTCATCGAAATGAACACCCGCCTGCAGGT
>JAQVEQ010000292.1 GCA_028697875.1 Novosphingobium sp.
CGCGCCCGGCCCGGCCCAGGACATGGCGTAGGCATGAAGCCAGCCGGTCTGGGTCGGCGCGTTCATGATCACGTCGGGCAGGTTCATTTCCCGCGCATAAGCGATGTCGTGATGCTGCCGCTGCCAGTCCCGGCTCGCCGCGGCGCCCATCACGATGTCGCGCGCCGAAACCGTGCGCACCACGGGAAGAAGCCGTTCGCCTGCCGCGCTCATGCCGCCTCCCCTGCCCCGTAACCGAAGAAGCGCATGGTCTCGGCGCCGAACAGCGTATCCGTTTCCGCACAGCGGTACTCGACCCGGATCGTCCAGTAGCGCCCTTCGCCCAGCCTCGTGGTGCACGGTTCGCCCACATCGACCAGGATCTGCTCGCTCTTCACGCGCACGCCGGGCCGGATCGGTTCGGCCACTTCGCATTCGGTTTCGGCCACCACCGCGCGCGGCAGGGCAAGCTTGTCCTTGATGAGGAAATGGAGCGCCAGCCCCGGCGCCGCTTCGTCGCCGGCCGGGTTCCACATCAGCGGACGGTTCCACGCCGACAGCATGGCGGGCGGCGCGACCACTTCGGCCGGATTTTCCGCCCAGTATCCGGGAAAGCCGTCCTCCACCACCGCCGCGAACAGGCGGATGGCGCCCGCCTCCACCGCCCCGTCGCTGACTTGCGGGAAGCATGGCCGGCCGACCAGTTCGCTGACCTCGTGCGGGATACTGCTCATCGACAGGTGGCCCGGCCCTTACTTCAGCGGCAGGCCGAGCCCGCGGCGGGCGATGATGTTCTTCTGCACTTCCGAGGTGCCGCCGCCGATCGTGTCGAGCGGAGTCGTCTGGTAGAAGTGTTCCCACACGCCGCCATCGACCGCGCCTTCCGCACCATGCCGCAGCAGGCCGGTGGCGCCGAGATGGTCGAGCATGAAATCGGTAATGAGCTGCCCCAGCCGGGTGGAGAAGACTTTGTACATCGCCGCTTCCACGGCCGGGACTTCGCCCTTGGCGGCGGCATCGACCACGCGGCGCTGGAGCATCTTGGCGGTTTCGACTTCCGCCCCCAGCCGCCCGATCTGGCGTTTCACGCCCGCGTCTTCGGCCAGCGGCACGCCATTGCGCGTGACAGTGCGCAGCGATTCCACCGCCCGTTCGAACTTCGCCAGCAGCGGGTTGACCGTGTAGAAAGTGAAACGTTCGAAATCCAGCGCTTCGCAGACGTAGGTCCAGCCCTTGTTGAGCTCGCCCACCAGCGTCTCGGGCCCGATGCGGACATTGTCGAAGAACACTTCGTTCGTGCGGTGATGGCCCATGGTTTCGATCGGGCGCACGGTCAGGCCCGGGTGGTCCATCGGGATCAGGAACACGCTGATCCCCTTGTGCTTGGGCGCATCGGGATCGGTGCGCGCGGCGACCCAGTACCATTCGGCGAAATTGGCGGACGTGGTCCAGACCTTCTGCCCGTTCAGCACCCAGCCGTCACCGTCCGGTTCCGCCTTGAGCTTGAGGCTGGCGAGGTCGGAGCCCGAACCGGGTTCGGAATAGCCGAGCGCGAATTCCGCTTCGGCATCGAGAATCAGCGGCAGGAAGCGCTTCTTCATTTCCTCGCTGCCGTGACGGATGATGGTCTTGCCGATGCAGCCGACCCCCTTGCCGATCAGCGGCGCGCCGCGCAGCGCCAGTTCCTCGTTCAGGAGGTATTCGAAGATGCCGGGGATTTCCTGCCCGCCGAACTCCTTGGGCCACGACATGCCGAGATAGCCCTGCGCGCCCATGCGCTTGCAGAATTCGCGCCGTTCCGGGCTGTTGGCCAGCTGCGAATGCGCGTCACGGTCGGGCGCCATGAATTCGGCCGCGTCGGGGTGCTGCGCTTCCTTGTCGAGAAACGCGCGGACGCCCTCGGCGAACTTCTGCTCTTCGGCGGAAAGCTTGAAATCCATCCTCGATCCTACTCGTTATCCAGCGCAGCGAGGGCCTCGGCCACTTCCTTGCGCACTTGTTCCAGCTTGGCTTCCTTGACGACGCTGTAACCCTTGACCCCTTCGTAGGCGCCGGCAATCGCCGCCACCCGGGCAAGGTTTTCCGGCGTGACCTTGGTCAGCAAGGCCTCGATCAACGCCTCGTATTCGCCGCCCAGCGCCCGTTCGATCCGGCGGTGTTCGCTGCGCCCGAAAATGTCGAGCGCCGTGCCCCGCAGGCCCTTCATCCCGGCCAGAAGGCCGTAGGCCTTGAGTATCCACGGGCCGAACTCGCGCTTCTGCTCGCGCCCGTCCGGGCCGCGCCGCGAAATCAGCGGCGGGGCGAGATTGAAGCGGATCTTCAGGTCGCCGTCGAACGTCTCCGCCAGCATGCGTTGCAGCGAACCGTCGCTGTAGAGGCGGGCGACTTCGTATTCGTCCTTGTAGTAGAGCGCCTTGGCATAGGCCCGCGCCACTGCCGGGGCCAGCACCTCGGCATTGCCCGAGAGCTTGCGCTCCGCCTCGGCCACGCGGGTGACCAGCGCGCGGTAGCGATTGGCCAGCGCCTCGCCGTCGAACCGGGTCAGCAGCCCCGCCCAGTCGTCGACCATCTGGTCGAGCGTGCGTTCTTCCCTGGCCGTTTCCATGCCATCGGAAACCCACTTGGCCGGGGCCGCGGGATCGACTGCCGCGATGCGGCCGAGCTTGAAGGCGGTGAGGTTGAGATCGACTGCCGCCCCGTTGAGACGGATGGCCGTTTCCAGCGCCTCGAGCGACAGCGGGATCAGCCCCTTCTGCCAGGCATGACCCACCATCAGCATGTTGGCCCCGATCGCATCGCCCAGCTGGGCGACGGCGATCTTGGTCGCATCGATGCCGGACAGTGCCTCGTCACCCACCTTGCTGGCGATGACATCGGCCAGCTTGCCCGCGCTGAAATCGAGGTTGGGATTGGTCGCGAACGGCGAAGTCGGCGCGACGAAGCTGTTGTAGACGACCCTGGTCCGCGACCGCGCCATCTTGGACAGGCTTTCCGCCGAGGCCGAAACCACGAGATCGCAGCC
>JAQVEQ010000071.1 GCA_028697875.1 Novosphingobium sp.
GATCGAGGCCTCGTTGAGGTCGATCAGCGGTGCATCGTTGTTGTCGGTGTTCGCTTCGGACGCCATATTCTTGTTCAGTCCATTCCCTGTTCGTCCTGCGCCAAGTGGGCGGCGGCAGGCGATGAATCTTCCTGTGCTGGCGCAGCAACACGTTGCCGCGCCATTTGCCTCAGCCGATCCTCCAACGCCAGCTTTCTTTCGCGCAGCCGCTGCTGCTCGGCGATGGCGCCTTCAGGGTCGACGTCGAACCGCGCCGTCGCAGCCGCCAGCGCGGCTTCGATAGCGGGCCGTTCGACCAGCATGGCGACGGCTTCGGCCAAGTCCTCGCGGGCAGACTGCGGATTCGTGTCTTCCATCAGGAAGGAATAGCGGCGTGCTTGATCCGGCGGCGTTGCAAGGCTTTCCAGCTCCTTTATGGGAGTGGATGCACCGTTTTCAAGCATTTCGGCACAGTCGAGCAAGATGTCGATGGCGCGTGCCGTTTCCGCATCGGGTGCGCGATAGGCCGCGAGGGCCTCCGCATGGCGGAAAATCTGGTCCGGATATCGCGCCAGTCCGGCAATCACGGCGGCCGTGAATGCGTCGCGTCCGCCGCCTTGGGCAAGGCCCCGCAAGCGCCGCGCGGAATCCTCGGACAACGACGCCGGCTTCGCGCGCCCCGGAAATCCGCGCGGCACGAACGGTGCGCGGGGCGGGCGCGGCGGATAGGCAAAAGCGGAAAAGCGGTCGAGCAATTCCCTGCGGTAGAGCCCCTTGATGTCGGGGTGCTCGATCGTTTCGACATGTTCGAGCAGGCGGGCCTTCAATCCCGCCTTGTCTTCGGGGGTCGAGAGCGGCCTAGCCGCGCGCTCATGCTCCCACAAGGTGTCGAGCAAGGTCTGCGGGCTGGCGAGCAGGCTTTCCATCGCCTCGCGCCCCTGCGCCTTTATCAGATCGTCCGGGTCGAGCCCGGCCGGCAGGCGCACGATGGCCAGCGAATGGCCGGGACGGAGCAGGGGCAGGGCGCGCGTCACGGCCCGCATTGCCGCGCGCTGCCCCGCTGCGTCGCCATCGAAACACAGCACCGGCACGTCGACCATGCGCCAGAGCATTTCGATCTGCCGTTCGGTCAGCGCCGTGCCGAGCGGGGCGACCGCTTCCTCGATCCCCGCGGCCGCGAGCGCGATCACGTCCATGTAGCCTTCGACCACCACCACGCGATGCGTCTGGCGCGAGGCCGGGCCGGCGCGGTGGAGGTTGTAGAGTGTGCGCCCCTTGTCGAACAAAGGCGTATCGGGCGAGTTGTAGTATTTGGGAGCGCGGCTGTTCGCTTCGAGAATCCGCCCGCCAAACCCAATCACCCGTCCGCGCGCATCCTGGATCGGCAGCGTCAGCCGGGCGCGGAAACGCGAGTAGCTCGGCTTGCCGTCGTCGGTTTCGGCCAGCAGCCCGGCCTCGATCAGCTCATGTTCGGTGAATTGCGAGAGCGCCTGCTTGATCGCTTGCCGGTCGTCGGGTGCATAACCGAAGCCGAAACGCTGCGCGGTATGCGCATCGAACCCGCGCGACGCGAGATAGCTGCGCGCCGCGCCGCCGTCCGGCCCAGCCAGTTGCGCCACGAACCAATCCTGCGCGGCTTGCATCACGTCGTGCAACCCGGCGCGCTGTTCGGCCCGCCGGGCCTCGCGCGGGTCGGGCTGGGGGACTTCCATCCCGGCCTCGGAGGCCAGTTCCTTGACCGCATCCATGAAGGAGAGGCCGCGCTGGTCCGTCATCCAGCGGATCACGTCGCCATGCGCGCCGCAGCCGAAGCAGTGATAGAAGCCCTTCTCGTCGTTGACGGTGAAGCTGGGTGTCTTTTCGTTGTGGAACGGGCAGCAGGCCTTCCATTCCCGCCCGGCGCGGATGAGCTTGGTGGTCCGCATGATAACGCTGGACAGCGTTATGCGGCTGCGGAGTTCATCCAGCCATTGGGGGGAAAGCGCCACGTGCTCCCGTCACAGTCAGCCGAAGCTGGCTTTCACGAGGCCGGACGCCTTGCCGAAGTCCATCTGCCCGGCATAGCGTTCCTTCAACGCGGCCATGACCTTGCCCATGTCCTTGATCGATTCGGCGCCGATCTCGGCCTTGATCGATTCGATGGCGGCCCCGACTTCGTCGTCCGACATCTGCGCGGGGAGGAATTCCTCGATCACCGCCAGTTCGCCCTTTTCCTGGTCGGCCAGTTCCTGGCGCCCGCCCTGTTCGTACATCTGGATGGATTCGCGGCGTTGCTTGGCCATTTTTACCAGCACTTCGGCGATCACCGCGTCGTCGTCTCCGGGGGCCGTGGCAGTGCGCAATTCGATGTCGCGGTCCTTGATCTTGGCCAGGATCAGGCGGATTGCGGCCAGCCGGTCCTTCTCGCGGGCCTTCATGGCATCTTTCTGGGCCTGCGTAATCGAATCGCGAAGCATCGGAATATGTGTCCTCTCAATGATTTAGGGGGCCACCCAAACGGGCTGGCCATCCTAGCCGATATATTTGTTCTCCGATAGGTTGACGCAGTGCAGCGTCACGTTTAGCCGGTGGGACTTAGCGCACATCGCCAAAACCTCTTACTCGACGGAGCAGCCCCTATGGCCGACGCCGCCTTTTCGCACGCGCCCCAACCGAACGGCGCCACTGGCGTTCTCGTGCTTGCCGACGGAACCGTGATCTGGGGCAAGGGCTTCGGCGCCACCGGCAACGCGGTGGGCGAAGTCTGCTTCAACACGGCCATGACCGGTTACGAGGAAGTGATGACCGACCCGTCCTACGCGGGCCAGATCGTCACGTTCACTTTCCCGCATATCGGCAATGTCGGCACCAACGACGAGGACGTCGAATCGCATGTCGAAGGCGCGGTCGGCTGCATCGTGCGGGAAGAAGTGACCCCGCCGTCCAGTTTCCGCGCCGAACGCACTTTCACCGACTGGATGGTCGCCAACGGCAAGATCGGCCTGTCGGGCGTCGACACCCGCGCGCTCACCCGCCGCATCCGCATGTCGGGTGCGCCCAACGCCGTGATCGCGCACGATCCGGCCGGCAAGTTCGACATCCCCGCGCTGCTCAAGCAAGCACAGGAATGGCCGGGCCTGGTCGGCATGGATCTCGCCAAAGTCGTCTCCCGCACGGGCGAGGAGGAATGGACCGGCGGGGCGTGGACGCTGGGGCAGGGCTATTCCGCCGGCGAAGGCGGCAGCCGCCCGCACGTGGTCGCGCTCGATTTCGGGGCCAAGGACATGATCTTCCGCAACTTGGTGAAAGCCGGGGCGCGGGTGACGGTGCTGCCCGGCAACTCCTCGCTGGAGGATATCCTCGCGCACAAGCCCGACGGCGTGTTCCTTTCCAACGGTCCGGGCGACCCGGCCGCGACCGGCGAATATGCGGTGCCGGTAATCAAGGGCCTGCTGGAACGCGACATTCCGCTGTTCGGCATTTGCCTCGGCCACCAGATGCTGGCCTTGGCGGCGGGCGCGAAAACGATCAAGATGCACCAGGGCCATCGCGGCGCGAACCACCCGGTCCAGCGCAAGGGCGCCGAATGGGGCGATAGCGAAGGGCTGGTGGAGATCACTTCGATGAACCACGGCTTCGCGGTCGACAACGCCACGCTGCCCGCCACGCTGGAAGAAACGCACGTCTCGCTGTTCGACGGCTCCAACTGCGGCATCGCGGTCAAGGGCAAGAAGGCCTTCGGGGTGCAATACCACCCCGAGGCTTCGCCCGGTCCGATGGACAGCTTCTATCTCTTTGAAAAATTTGTGGGATCGCTCGGCTAATGCCCAAACGCACAGACATCTCCTCGATCCTCGTCATCGGCGCCGGCCCGATCATTATCGGTCAGGCGTGCGAGTTCGACTATTCCGGCACCCAGGCGGTCAAGGCGCTGAAGGAGGAGGGCTACCGCGTGGTCCTCGTCAACTCCAACCCAGCGACGATCATGACTGATCCGGACATGGCCGACGCGACGTATGTCGAGCCGATCACGCCCGAAGTCGTCGCAAAGATCATCGAGAAGGAGCGGCCCGATGCGCTGCTGCCGACGATGGGCGGGCAGACCGCGCTCAACTGCGCGCTCGACCTCGAAAACATGGGCGTGCTCGAAAAGTTTGGCGTGACCATGATCGGCGCCAATGCCGACGCAATCGACAAGGCCGAAGACCGCCAGCGCTTCCGCGAGGCGATGGACAAGATCGGGCTGGAATCGGCGCGCAGCGGCGTCGCTCACACGCTCGACGAGGCATTTGCCGTGCTCGAGCATACCGGCCTGCCTTCGATCATCCGGCCGAGCTTCACGCTTGGCGGCACCGGCGGCGGCATCGCCTACAACAAGGCCGAATTCGAAAAGATCGTGCGCGAAGGGCTCGACGCCAGCCCGACGACCGAGGTCCTGATCGAGGAAAGCCTGCTGGGCTGGAAGGAATACGAGATGGAAGTCGTGCGCGACAAGCACGACAACGCCATCATCATTTGCTCGATCGAGAACATCGACCCGATGGGCGTCCATACGGGCGACTCCATCACGGTCGCCCCGGCGCTGACTCTGACCGACAAGGAATATCAGATCATGCGTACCGCCAGCATTAACGTGCTGCGGGAAATCGGCGTGGAAACAGGTGGTTCGAACGTACAGTTCGCAGTCAATCCCGAAGACGGCCGCCTGATCGTGATCGAGATGAACCCGCGCGTTTCGCGCAGTTCGGCACTGGCGTCCAAGGCGACCGGTTTCCCGATCGCGCGTGTCGCGGCCAAGCTTGCCGTGGGCTATACGCTCGACGAGATCACCAACGAGATCACCGGCGCGACCCCGGCCAGTTTCGAGCCGACCATCGACTATGTCGTGACCAAGATCCCGCGCTTCACGTTCGAAAAGTTCAAGGGTGCCAAGGCCGAACTGTCGACCGCGATGAAGTCGGTCGGCGAAGTCATGGCCATTGGCCGCAACTTCAAGGAATCGGTGCAGAAGGCGCTGCGCGGTCTCGAAACCGGGCTCGACGGGTTCAACCGCATCACCGAGCTGGAAGGGGCCGGCAAGGAAGCCGTTACCGCCGCGATTTCCGTCCGCGCGCCGGACCGGATTCTCAAGATCGCCCAGGCTTTCCGCGAAGGCTTTACCGTGGACGAGGTCCACGCGATCACGTCCTACGACAAGTGGTTCCTGCGCCATATCGAGGAAATCATCGCCGAAGAGGCCCGGATTTCCGAACATGGCCTGCCGACCGATGCTGCTGGCCTGCGCCGGATCAAGGCCATGGGCTTTTCCGACAAGCGCCTGGCCACGTTGGCAGTGCGCTCGGTCCACGTCGCGGGCGGGCTGGGCGAGACCCAGGCCAAGCGCGCGGGCCTGCTGCATGACGCGATCCGGGCCATGGCCGGGGCGACCAGCGAAGAGGAAGTGCGCGCGTTGCGCCACAAGCTGGGCGTCTATCCGGTGTTCAAGCGGATCGACAGCTGCGCTGCCGAGTTCGAGGCGATCACGCCCTATATGTACTCGACTTACGAGGCGCCGACTTTCGGCTCGCCCGAGGACGAGGCCGATCCTTCCGATCGCAAGAAGATCGTGATTCTCGGCGGCGGACCGAACCGGATCGGGCAGGGGATCGAGTTCGACTATTGCTGCTGCCACGCCTGTTTCGCGCTCGACGATGCCGGGTTCGAAACGATCATGGTCAACTGCAACCCGGAAACCGTGTCGACCGACTACGACACGTCGGATCGCCTCTATTTCGAGCCGCTGACGGCAGAAGACGTGCTGGAGATCCTGCGCGTCGAACAGAGCAAGGGCCAACTGGTCGGCGTAATCGTGCAGTTCGGCGGGCAGACCCCGCTGAAGCTGGCGCAGCCGCTGGAAGACGCCGGGATTCCGATCCTCGGCACTTCGCCCGACGCGATCGACCTGGCCGAAGATCGCGAACGCTTCGCCGCGCTGGTCGAGAAGCTGGGGCTCAAGCAGCCCGAAAACGGCATTGCCAAGAGCCGCGACGAAGCCGCCGCGGTTGCCGCGCGGATCGGCTATCCGGTACTGCTGCGTCCCAGCTATGTGCTGGGCGGCCGGGCGATGGAAATCGTCGACAGCGAAGCCCAGCTCGACGACTACATCGCCACGGCGGTGAACGTGTCGGGCGACAGCCCGGTGCTGGTCGACCAGTACCTGCGCGATGCGGTGGAATGCGACGTCGATGCCCTGTGCGACGGCGACCAGGTCGTCGTGGCCGGCGTGATGCAGCATATCGAAGAGGCCGGCGTGCACTCGGGCGACAGCGCCTGCACTCTGCCGCCCTACAGCCTGCCTGACGAAATCGTCGCCGAAATGGAGCGTCAGGCCGAATTGCTGGCCAAGGGCCTCAATGTGCGCGGGCTGATGAACGTGCAGTTCGCGGTCAAGGACGGCGAGGTCTACCTGATCGAAGTGAACCCGCGCGCGAGCCGCACCGTGCCGTTCGTGGCCAAGGCTGTCGGCAGTCCGGTGGCCAAGATCGCCGCGCGCGTCATGGCGGGCGAGAAACTGGCCGACCTGCCCTCGATCCGCCGCGATGTCGATTACATGGCAGTGAAGGAGGCGGTGTTCCCGTTTGCCCGCTTCCCGGGCACGGACCCTGTGCTGTCGCCGGAAATGAAATCCACCGGCGAAGTCATGGGTATCGACCGCGCATTCCCGATGGCCTTCCTCAAGGCGCAGATGGGTGCGGGGCTCAAGCTGCCGGAAAGCGGCGTCCTGTTCGTTTCGGTCAAGGACAGCGACAAGCCGGTGATCCTGCCCGCCGTGAAGCAGATGATCGAGAATGGGTTCAAGGTCATCGCCACTGGCGGAACCCAGCGCTACCTCGTGGAGCAAGGCCTGCCGGTCGAACTCGTAAACAAGGTTCTAGAAGGCCGCCCGCACGTGGTCGACAAGATCATCGACGGCGATGTCGCGATCATCTTCAACACCACCGAAGGATGGCAGAGCCTGAAGGACTCCCAATCGATCCGCGCTTCCGCGCTGGGAGGCAAGGTGCCTTACTTCACTACCGCAGCGGCATCCGTGGCAGTCGCCAAGGCAATCGCGGCGGCCAAAACGAGCGAACTTGAAGTCCGCTCGCTACAGGATTATTACGCCTAGGACACCAGCGTCTTCCCGACATCAGGACTGGATTGCTGCCGTTTCTTCGCATGGCGCGTGAAATGGCCGGAGTCGCTTTGACCGGGAAGATCTAAACGGAGTGGGGTAGTTCGTATGGAAAAGGTGCCGATGCTGGCGGAAGGCTATGAAAAGCTGACTGCCGACCTGAAGGCCCTGAGGGAAGAACGGCCGCGCATCGTCGATGCGATCGAGGAAGCGCGCGCCCATGGCGACTTGTCGGAAAACGCCGAATATCACGCGGTCAAGGAACGGCAAGGCCAGGTCGAAGCGCAGATCGCGGATCTGGAGGATCGCGTCAGCCGTGCCCAGATCATCGATCCCACGGCGCTGTCCGGCGACAAGATCGTGTTCGGTGCGACAGTCACGCTGCTCGACGACGACGACAAGCCGGTCAAGTACCAGATCGTCGGCCAGACCGAAGCCGACGCCAAGGTGGGGCGGATTTCCTATAACTCGCCGCTGGGCAAGGCGCTGATCGGGCGCAAGGTCGGCGACGAGATCGAAGTCACCGTGCCGTCGGGCGATCGCTTCTACCTCGTCGACAAGATCGAATTCATCTGAGCATTGCGCCGGGGGCATGCCCCCGGCGGCTAATGGATCAAGCTTCGGGGAGCTTGGGCTCCAGCAGCTTGTGCAAGTGGACGATGACGTATTTCATCTCCGCATCGTCGACCGTGCGCTGTGCGTTGGCGCGCCAGACATCCTCGGCTTCGGCATAGCTGCCGTAGACGCCAACGAGGTCGATCTTGCTCAAATCCTCGAATTCGAGACTCTGGGGGTTCTTGACGCGCCCGCCCATAACCAGGTGAAGAAGCTGCATGTGTGTTAGGCCCTCGAAAATAGATTGACGAATGGCCCCTCCTGGAAGTTTCCCGCAATTCACTGGCGGGTCAGTGGCGCAGATGCGATCCGATCTTCCCGGTAACGCTCTTTGCCTGTTGGGAAGCTTTCTGGCCGGCGCTCCGGACATTTTCGGCGGTGCCTTCCGCAATCCGCCCGATTTCCTTGCGCAGACCGGTCGTGCCGTCCGTCACGCGATCCCCTAGATGTTCGAGACTTTTCTGTCCAGCGAGACTGGCATTACGCGTGTAGTCCCAAACGCGCCGGGCAAGAGTGGCACCGATATCCGCGACCACCCCAGCGAGTGCGCTCGCCTTGGCGCCGACCTTGCGCTTCGGGATCAATGCACCGATCAGCATGCCCACGGCAATCCCGCCGGCAATGGCGGTAAAGGGATTCTCCCCGACGAAGGCTGCCGCATCGGTGCGTGCCTTGCCGGCCCGATCGGACAATCGCCGCGCATTGCGCGCCATGGCCGTTTCCACGCGCTGCTGGATTTGCTGGAGCCTGGGATCGTCGTTCATGCCGTTTCTTCCTGCTGGCCGGCTTCATCCTGGCCTTCGTCCCCGTTCCCGAACTTGTTCCGCAAGGCAGCGAAGGCCGCGCCGAGAGGCGCACGTGCCAGCCAGAGCAGGGCACCGCCGGCCAGAGCGGCCGCTCCGCCGACCAATGCGCCGCGATGACGTTTCGCCGCCTCGACCGCGCTGTCCGAAACGTCGGCCGCCTTTTCTGCGACGCGGCCCTTGATGCGTTCGGTCAGGGCCTCCGGCGCGAATTCGGTGCGGACAAGATCGAGGTCGGCCCGGAATACGGCATGGGCGGCATCGCGCAATGCCCGGAATTCCTTGAGTTGCCGTTCCTGCCTGCCCATCAATCGTCTTCCCTGAACGCGTTCGCGACCTTGCGTGCGTTCCTCGCTGCGAAAAGGGCGCAGAGACCAGCCACGATCAGCAAGGCGGCAACCACGGCGGCAGTCGCGCCCCAGGCCGTCAAGAGCGGAGTGAGAGCCCAGATCGCCCCCATCACGAGCCCGAACAACGCGAAGACAGCCAGGACTGCCGCCAGAACGCCAAGGATCGCCGCATTCCGGCCGTGCCGTCCGGCATAGGCCAACCGCGTTTTCTGGTAAGCCAGTTCCGCTTCGACCATCGTGCGTCCATCGTCGATCAGCGCAGCCACGTCGTCGAAAAGCGTCTGTTCCTGTCCGCCGCCACTCCTGTTCAGGCGGTCTCCCGTGCCGTGGTTGCCTTCATCCATGGCACGCGATCAAACCGCCGTGCTGCAGCAGAGTCAATTCTTCGGACCCTTGAACATCCGTGCGACCATGAAGCCCGCGACAGCGGCAAGGCCGACTGCGAGGCCGGGGCTCTTGCGGACGAATTCCTTCGCATCGTCACCGAGTTCCTCGACGCTCTTGGCATCGATCTTGGCGGCGGTTTCCTGGATCGAACGCGCAGCCGAGCGGGCATAGTCGCCATATTTCTCGCCCAGCTTTTCGTCGATCGTGCCGGCATTGTCCGCCACCATCTTGCCGAGCAGGTTCAACGCCTCGCTGGTCTTGGCCTTGCCTTCTGTCGCGAGTTCACCGGCCTTGGCCTTGGCCTGGTCGCCGTAAGCTCTGGCTTCGGCCGCGAATTCGCCGGCCTTGGCCTTCGCCTGTTCACCGTAGGTCTTGGCGTCCGACTGCCACTCGGCCTGCTTGCCCATCGCCTTTTCCTTGAGGCTGTCGGCCTGGGCCTGGGCTTCGCGCCCCAAGGCTGCGACGCCGGCCTTGGCATCTTCAAGTGCGGCAGTGAACTTGGACTTGGCTTCCGCCTTGTTATCGGCAGGGGCGGCTTCGGCCTCTTTCGCCTTGGCGGAACGAGTGCTCTTTCCCGTGGTGTTTTCGGCCATGATTACGGTCCCATTTCTCTGCGATGCGATGAAAAATCGACGCGAAAACGCCATTTTCCATCCTTATTTCCAACGCGGCTTGCCTGCCATGATTCCCATAGCTAGGAGGCCGCATCATTCATAACATAATGCCTTGCAGCATAAAATGGAGCGTTAAGCCATGACCGCGATCATTGACATCCACGGCCGCGAGATCCTTGACAGCCGGGGCAACCCCACCGTCGAAGTCGATGTGCTGCTGGAGGATGGCAGCTTCGGCCGCGCCGCAGTTCCCTCCGGCGCATCCACCGGCGCCCACGAAGCGGTCGAACTGCGCGACGGCGACAAGGCCCGCTATCTCGGCAAGGGCGTGTTGAAGGCTGTCGATGCCGTCAACACGGAGATTTCCGACAGGCTGCTGGGCCTCGATGCCGAAGACCAGCGCGATATCGACCTTGCCATGCTCGAACTCGACGGCACGGAAAACAAGGCCCGGCTCGGCGCCAATGCGATCCTCGGCACCAGCCTTGCAGTCGCGAAGGCCGCCGCCAATGCCCGCGGCCTGCCGCTCTATGCCTATGTCGGCGGCGTATCCGCCCATGTTCTGCCGGTGCCGATGATGAACATCATCAACGGCGGCGAGCATGCCGACAACCCGATCGACTTCCAGGAATTCATGATCGTGCCGGTCGGCGCCGGCTCCATTGCGGAAGCCGTCCGCTGGGGCGCGGAAGTGTTCCACACGCTGAAGAAGGGCCTTGCCGACAAGGGCCTGTCGACCTCGGTCGGCGACGAAGGCGGCTTTGCCCCGAACCTCGCCAGCACGCGCGACGCGCTCGACTTCGTCCTGGCCTCGATCGAAAAGGCCGGGTTCAAGCCGGGCAGCGACATCGCCCTGGCGCTCGACTGCGCCTCGACCGAATTCTTTGCCGATGGCCGTTACGACATGGCGGGTGAGGGCACCTCGCTCTCGGCTGTGGAAATGGCCGATTATCTGGCCGATCTCTGCGCCGCCTACCCGATCGTTTCGGTCGAAGACGGCATGGCCGAAGACGATTTCGAAGGCTGGGCCGCGCTGACCGCCAAGATCGGCGACAAGGTCCAGCTCGTCGGCGACGACTTGTTCGTGACCAACCCGAAACGCCTGGCCATGGGCATCGAACAGGGCCTGGCGAATTCGCTGCTGGTGAAGGTCAACCAGATCGGCACGCTGACGGAAACACTCGAAGCCGTGAGCATCGCCAATCGCGCGGGTTACACCGCGGTGATGTCGCACCGTTCGGGCGAAACCGAAGATGCGACGATCGCCGACCTCGCGGTTGCGACCAACTGCGGCCAGATCAAGACAGGCTCGCTCGCCCGTTCGGACCGGCTTGCCAAGTACAACCAGCTGATCCGTATCGAGGAAGAGCTGGGCGGCGCGGCGCACTACGCCGGAGCGGCATGCTTCAATCGCCGCTGAGGCGTTCGTAAGAACGAATGAAAGGATGACCCGCCCGGCTTCAACCGGGCGGGTTGTTTGTCAGGCGAACCGGCCGCGCAGTTCGAGCAGGGCTATCGCCGCCTTGGCCGCTTCGCCGCCCTTGTCCTTCTGCGCCGGATGGGCGCGGACGAGGGCCTGCTGTTCGTTTTCGACCGTGAGAATGCCGTTGCCAATGGCAATGCCGTCCATGGTCAGCGCCATGATGCCGCGCGCGCTTTCGCCCGCGACGATCTCGAAGTGGTAGGTCTCGCCGCGGATCACCACGCCGATGGCGACGAAGCCGTCGTAGCGGTCCGACTGTTCGGCCAACGCGATGGCACCGGGGATTTCCAACGCGCCCGGAACGGTGACCACTTCGGCTTCATGCCCTGCCGCTTCCAGCGCCGCCTTGGCGCCTGCGACCAGCATGTCGTTGAGGTGCTCGTAGAAACGGGCTTCGACGATCAGAAAACGGGCCATGGGTTCAACTTTCCGGAATGCTGCGCTGGTCGACGATGTTGATGCCGTAACCATCGATGGCAACGACATTGCGATGAGTGTTGGTCAGCAGGATCATCTCGTGCACGCCGAGGTCGGCCAGGATCTGGGCGCCGATGCCATAGCTGCGCAAATCCATCGACGGTCCCTTCGCGGCGCTGACTTCGCGAATCAGCTGGTCCGGATCGTGGGGCATCAGCAAGACGATGATCCCAGCTCCTTCCTTGCCGATTTCCACCATGGCCCGTTGCAAGGTCCGCTTGGACGGCCCGGGCTGGCCAAGCACATCGGAATAGATCGAGATCGCGTGAACCCGCACGAGCGTGGACTCGCCGGGAATGACATGGCCCTTTTGCAACACGATGTGGACCACCCCGTCGACCTTGTCGCGATAGGTCCTGGCAGTCCATTCGCCGCCATAGTCGGAGACGAACGGTGCTTCGGCCACGCATTCGACCAGGTGGTCGTTGCGGCGGCGGTATTCGATCAGGTCGCGGATCGTGCCGATCTTGAGGTCGTGCAGGCGGGCGAAGCTGACGAGATCGTCGAGCCGCGCCATGGTGCCATCCTCGTTCATGATCTCGCAGATCACGCCCGAGGGATTGAGCCCGGCAAGGCGGGAGATGTCCACTGCCGCCTCGGTATGGCCCGCCCGGACCAGCACCCCGCCGTCGCGCGCGCGCAACGGGAAGACATGACCCGGCGTGACGATGTCCTCGCGCCCCTTGGTGCCGTCGATGGCGACGGAAACGGTGCGGGCGCGGTCGCCGGCGGAAATTCCCGTGGTCACACCTTCGCGCGCCTCGATCGAAACGGTGAAGGCGGTTTCGTGGCGCGTGCCGTTGCTGGGGCTCATGGCGTTGAGGCCCAGTTGTTCGCAGCGCTGGCCGGTCAGCGACAGGCAGATCAGGCCACGGCCATGGGTGGCCATGAAATTGATCGCGGCGGGCGTTGCCATCTGTGCCGGGATGACCAGATCGCCTTCGTTCTCGCGGTCCTCGTCATCCACCAGGATGAACATCCGCCCGTTGCGGGCCTCGTCGATGATTTCCTCGATCGGGACCAGCACCGGACGGTCGTCGTTGGCCGAGAGGAAGCGTTCGAGCTTGCTCAGCGTCTCCGC
>JAQVEQ010000293.1 GCA_028697875.1 Novosphingobium sp.
GCTACCGGTTTCCATGTTCCTGCTGGTGCTCTATTGGCATGCCCTTGGTACGTTCTGGCCCGAGGATGCCGACGACGCGTTGCGCCTCGTGCAAGTGCGCGACCTTTTGGGCGGACAGGGCTGGTTCGATCTTCACCAGTATCGCAGCAATGCGCCGGACGGCGGCGTGCTCATGCACTGGTCGCGGCTGGTCGATATTCCCCTTGCGGCGACGATCCTCTTGCTGAAACCCCTGTTGGGGCAGGCGGGAGCGGAAACGGCCGCCCTGGCCGCAATCCCCCTCGTCACTCTCTTCCTCGCCCTGCTGCTGGCCGGGCGGCTGGCGAACCTGTTGGCCGGGCGCGAGGCCGTGTTGGGGGCCTGCCTTGCCGCGGGCCTGTCGCTCATGGTCCTCGCCCAGATGCGTCCCATGCGGATCGACCATCACGGGTGGCAAGTGGTGTGCGGCCTTGCCGCCTTGAACGCCCTGTTCGCGCGGGCGCCGCGTCCCGCCGGATGGCTGGCTGGGCTGGCCCTGGCGGCGGGACTGGCGATTTCGATGGAAGGCCTGCCGCTGGCGGTGGCCGTCGCGGGCGTCGCCGCCTGGCGCTGGCTGCGCGATCCGGCCGGGCGGGTCTGGTGCGTTACCTTGATGCAGGGGCTGGCCGGAGGCTCTCTCGCGCTGTTCCTTGCAACGCGCGGGCTGGCCGACCTGGCCGTCCATTGCGATGCCATTGCGCCAGTGCATCTGGCGATCTTTCTGTGGGGTGCGCTGGCCCTGACGGTGCTGGCCGCTCTCCCGCGTCAATCCTTGCCCATCGTCCTAGGCGGCTTTGCCGTAACGGGCGGGGTGGCGCTGGCGATTCTGGCCATGGCCGCGCCGGTCTGCCTTGGCGGCGGTTTTGCCGAACTTCCGCCTTCGCTGCACGACAACTGGCTGGCGACAGTGCCGGAAGGCCGCCCGGTCTGGGAGAAGACCTGGCCGCTGGCGTTCCAGATCGTGCTGCCGATGGCGATCGCCCTTGCCGTTTCGCTAGGCCTGACGCTCCGCGCGCAAGGGACGGGACGGGCGCGCTGGGGGGAATTCACCGCCCTGTTGTTCGCGGCGGTTGTCCTGGCCCTGATCGTTTCGCGCGCCAGTGCCACGGCGCAGGCATTGTCGGCCGTCACGCTGGGCTGGCTGGTGGGGCGCTGGTTTGCCGCCTTGCGTGCCGGTGCGCCGTTGCGGCAGGGGCTCGCTATCCTTGCCGGGCTGCTGGTGGTGCTGTTTCCGATGGTGCCGGCCATGCTCATGGCCAGCGCGGCACCCGTCCCGGATACCGGGGACGATCATTCCGCCGCTACCTTGCAGGCCTGCGGAATGGCGGATGCATTTCCGGCTCTTTCCCGCCTGCCCAAGGGCGAAATCCTGACGCTGATCGACATGGGCTCGCACCTCTTGCTGGGGACGCCGCACGATGTCGTCGCCACCGGCCATCACCGGGCCGCGGCGGGGATGCTGTTCGAACAGGCCGCCTTTACCGCCGCGCCGGGCCGCGCCCACGCCATGCTGGCCGCCCGTGGCACGGCCTATGTCGCCTTGTGCGTCAATATGGACGAGGCGCACCGCTTGGCCGAAGCCGCACCGCATGGGCTGGCCGCGCAACTGCTGGCCGCCCGCCCGCCTGCCTGGCTGGAACCGGTGCCGCTATACGGCGCGGGGGGGAATTTCCACTTCTGGAAAGTGCGCTGAATCAGGCGGGGCGGAAAGTCATCGCCAGTCCGTTCATGCAATAGCGCTTGCCCGTCGGCCTGGGTCCGTCGTCGAAGACGTGGCCCAGGTGCCCGCCGCAATCGGCGCAATGGACCTCTGTCCGCGGATAGCCCAGCTTGTAGTCGGTCGAAGTGCCGACCGCGCCCGGCAGGGGCTTCCAGAAGCTCGGCCATCCGGTGCCGCTGTCGTACTTGGTGGCGGAATCGAACAGCTCGTTGCTGCATCCGGCGCAGAGGAACGTGCCCTTGCGCTTTTCCGTGTTGAGTGGGGAGGAGAAGGGCCGTTCGGTACCCGCTTCGCGCAGGATATGGAATTGCGCCTTCGTCAGCCGTTTGCGCCATTGCGCTTCGCTCAGTGCGATGGGGAAACTCTTCGCTTCGGCCGCCTTGCCGCCGCAAGCCGCGGCCAGCGGCAGGCTCACCCCGGCGGCCAGCCAGCCGAGCAGACGGCGGCGGGGCAGGGCAGGGGCACGGTTGCAGGTTCCAGCCATGCCCGCATCCTAGCATGGAAAAGCTGGGTCAGCGATGAACGGGCGCTGCCTTGCCGCCGGTCCGGCCCGCCAGCCGGCCCCAGAGCGTGCGCAGGCCCCCGCCCGAGCCGCGCGCCCCGGCCGACTTCATCACGCGGTGGCGGAACAGGCCCGCGCCCGTCTTCACGAACAGGGCCACGGCCAGGGCCTGCCACGCCAGCGCCGCCGCATGGGGCCACAGGGCCGGTTCGCGCGCCGCGCGCGCCAGCATGGCGAAAGGCGAACTGAGCGGGAAGGCGATCGCGGCCAGTTCCACTGCGCTGCCCGGTTGCGACAGGGCATAGCTGGCGAAGAAGAACACCATGAGTTGCCCCATGGTGACCGGCATGGACAGAGTCTGCACGTCGCGCACCGTTGCCGCCATTGCGCCGATGGCGAGGAAGATCGAGCCGAGCAGGAGATAGGCCATCGCGAAATAGGCGGTGCCGAGCACGAAGAACATCGGCCAGCCCACCGCCGGCGCGGGCAGTGTGGGCAGGTTCTGGCCCGCCAGGGCGAAGATCGCGCCACCCGCCGCGCTCCACACGGCAATGCCGACGATCGACACGCCGAGCATGGCGAAGAGCTTGCCGAAGAACACCGCATCCATCGGGATCGCGGCGGCGAGGATCTCGATCACCTTGTTGCCCTTTTCCTCGACGAGGTTGGACAGCACCATGCCCGCAAGCAGCATGGTCAGCAGGAACAGTACCGTCTGCCCCGCCTGTGCCGTGCGGATCTGGTCCGAAC
>JAQVEQ010000072.1 GCA_028697875.1 Novosphingobium sp.
CGTGGCCGAAGCCGAACTGGCGCAGGCGCAGTCCCGGCTCGACCGGCTTGCGGCGGAAAGCAGGCGGCAGGACGACATACGCGCGGCCCTGGCCGAACAGGAAGACCCCGAGGAAGCCGTCGCCGCCGCCAAGGCCGCTGCCGACAAGGCGGCCAGCGCACTCGCCACCCTGCGCGAGGACCTGGCCCGGCAGCAGGCGCGCAAGGAAGAGCTGGCCGCCGCGCGCGACGAGGCCGGGGCCGCCCTTGCCAGCGCCAAGGCCGAACTGACGGGAATCGAACGCGAATACAACGCCCTGCTACGCGACCGCGAAGCCCGCGCACGGCAGGCGGCGAACAAGCACGGGTTGCCCGCCGCGCTCGACAAGGTCCGCGCCGCGCCGGGCTACGAACGCGCGCTCGCCGCCGTGCTCGGCCGCGACGCCAAGGCCCCGCTGGGCCAGCCGGACAGCACGGTGGAAGGCCGTTTCTGGACCGGCAGCGGCGTGCCTGCCCCGGTCGCGGACTGCCTTGCCGCCCACGTCCCGGATTGCCCCGCCGAACTGGCGGCACGCCTCGCACTGGTCCATGTCGCGGACGCCGACGACGGGCGCACGCTCAACCCCGGCGAATGGCTCGTCACCCGGGACGGCAAGCTGCGCCGCTGGGACGGGTTCGTCGCGCGCGGCGAAGGCGCGGCGGAAGCCGCCCGGCTGGAAGCGGAAAACCGCTTCGGCGAACTGGAGCGGGAATTGCCCGGCAAGCGCGCCGCCGTGGAAGGCGCAACCGCGCGCCAGGAGAGTGCGCAGGCGGAACTTGGCGAACTCCAGCGCGCGCTGATCGCTGCCGAACGGGACATCGCCGCCGCTGCCGACAGCGAACGCGCCGCCTTGCGCGCGCTCGACCAGGCGGAGGCCGCGCGCGAGCGACTGGCCACCCGGCTTGCCGAACTCGACGCGTCCGCCGCCGACCTTGGCGAACAGCGCGAACAGGCCGAAACCGAACTGAAAGCCGCGCAGGACAGGCGTGCCGCGCTGCCCGATCCGGAACATGGCCGCGCCGGGCTCGCCGCCGCGCAGGCCAGGCACGAGGCAGCCCGCGCCACGCTCCAGGCCGCCACTGCCGAACTGGCGTCGCACGACCAGGCGCTCGCCGTCGCCCGCGAACGGACCGCCGCCCGCGCCGCCGACATGAAAGGCTGGCAGGCCCGCTCCGACGAAGCCACCCGCCGCCTCTCCGAAATGGCCCGCCGGTTCGGGGAAATCGAAGAGGAACGCGCCGTCGTCGCCGCCAAGCCCGCCGCCCTGATGCGCGACATCGAACAGGGCGACGCGGTGCGCGAACGGCTGGGCAAGGAACTCGCCGCCGCCGAAGCGGCCCTGGCCGAAGCGGACAGTGCCGCGCGCGCCGTGGACGCGCGCCTGGCCGACGCCAACGAACAGCTCGCCAGCGCGCGCGAAACCCGCGCCGGGGCCTCCGCCCGCGCCGAAAACGAGGAAGGCCGCCGCAGCGAGATGGCGCGCATTTCGGGCGAACGCTTCCAGTGCCCGCCGCCGCTGCTTTGCGCGCGCTTCGAATTCGAGGAAGACGATATCGCCGACTCCTCGAAAGAGGGCGAAAGCCTCGAAGGGCTCACTGCCAGCCGCGAGCGGATCGGCCCGGTCAACCTCGTCGCCGCCGACGAGCTGGCCGCGCTCGAAACCCAGCACGGCGAAAGCACGGCCGAACAGGCCGAACTGGCCGAAGCCGTCCACCGGCTGCGCGGATCGATCGGCAGCCTCAACCGTGAAGGACGCGAACGCCTGCGTGCCGCCTTCGAGGAAGTCGACACCCATTTCCGCCGCCTCTTCACCCGCCTGTTCGAAGGCGGGCAGGCGCATCTGGCACTGATCGACTCGGACGACCCGCTGGAAGCCGGGCTGGAAATCTTCGCCCAGCCGCCGGGCAAGCGCCTGCAATCGCTCAGCCTGCTGTCGGGCGGGGAACAGGCGCTGACCGCCGTGGCGCTGATCTTCGCCCTGTTCCTCACCAACCCGGCGCCGATCTGCGTGCTGGACGAAGTCGACGCGCCGCTCGACGATGCCAATATCGACCGCTTCTGCGACCTGCTCGACGCGATGAACCGCGAAACGGACACCCGCTACCTCATCGTCACGCACAACGCCGTGACCATGAGCCGGATGAACCGCCTGTTCGGCGTGACCATGGTCGAACGCGGCGTCTCGCGCCTGGTCAGCGTCGATCTGGGCGGGGCGGAGGAACTGCTGGCGGCCGAATAGGGCCGGCATTTCCTACATCGGCCGGACCTGCCATGGTGCCGGCCATGCGATGCGCGAACCCCACCCTTGCACACCGGCACCCGGACGGCGGCGAAGCGCGTCCTGCAAAGGTTACACGATATTTCCATAAGCCATTATTTTGAAAGACATATCGGGCCGGGGAACATGCTGGTTTCCGTTCCACGAAAGGTAACACCGCCCGACGCGAGGCCCAGCTCCCCCTCCGCTTGATCCCTTCCCCGCCCGGGACAGGCAATGAGTCGCGGCCGGCCCCTTCGCAAACCTTGCCCCGCCCCCCCGCCATCGCTACATGGCGCGCAACTCCTGAAACTCCAGACTTCTCCCGAAGGACGACGCATGGCCGCCCAATACGCATATGTCATGAAGAACATGACGAAGAGCTTCCCCGGCGCGCAGAAGCCGGTGCTGAGCAACATCAACCTGCAATTCTATCAGGGTGCCAAGATCGGCATCGTCGGCCCCAACGGCGCGGGCAAGTCCACGCTGATGAAGATCATGGCGGGGATCGACACCGATTTCACCGGCGAAGCCTGGCCGGGCGAAAACATCACGGTCGGCTACCTGCCGCAGGAACCGGAACTCGACCCGACCAAGACCGTGCTCGAAAACGTCAAGGACGGCGCGCGCGATATCGCCGACCTCGTCGACCGTTTCAACGCCATCTCGGCCGAAATGGGCGACCCGCAGGACGACACGGATTTCGACGCGCTGATGGAGGAGATGGGCGACCTGCAGGCCAAGATCGACGCGGTCGACGGCTGGACGCTCGACAACCAGCTCGAAGTCGCGATGGAAGCGCTGCGCTGCCCGCCGGGCGACTGGCCGGTCAAGGACCTGTCGGGCGGTGAAAAGCGCCGTATCGCCCTCACCCGCCTGCTGATCCAGAAGCCGTCGATCCTCCTGCTGGACGAACCGACCAACCACCTCGACGCCGAATCCGTCGAATGGCTGGAAAACCACCTCAAGGAATATGCCGGCGCGGTGCTGATGATCACCCACGACCGCTACTTCCTCGATCACGTGGTCGGCTGGATCCTCGAACTCGACCGGGGCAGCTACTATCCCTACGAAGGCAACTACTCGACCTACCTCGAGAAGAAGGCCAAGCGTCTCGAGCAGGAAAGCCGCGAGGAAAGCGGCAAGCAGAAGGCGCTCAACCGCGAACTCGAATGGATCCGGCAGACCCCCGCCGCGCGCCAGACCAAGTCCAAGGCGCGTATCCGCAAGTTCGAGGAACTGCAGAACGCACAGGACAGCCGCTCCGTCGGCAAGGCGCAGATCGTCATCCAGGTGCCCGAGCGCCTGGGCGGCAAGGTCATCGAGGCGAAGAACATCTCCAAGGCCTATGGCGACAAGCTGCTGTTCGAAGACCTCAGCTTCATGCTGCCACCGGGCGGCATCGTCGGCGTGATCGGGCCGAACGGCGCGGGCAAGTCCACGCTGTTCAAGATCATCACCGGCAAGGAACAGCCCGACAGCGGCTCGATCGAAATCGGTTCGACCGTGCACCTGGGCTATGTCGACCAGAGCCGCGACCACCTCGACCCCAAGCACAACGTGTGGGGGGAAATCTCCGACGGGCTCGATTACATGAAGGTCAACGGCCAGGACATGAGCACGCGCGCCTATGTCGGCGCGTTCAACTTCAAGGGCCAGGACCAGCAGAAGAACGTCGGCAAGCTTTCCGGCGGTGAACGCAACCGCGTGCACATGGCCAAGATGCTGAAGGAGGGCGGCAACGTCCTGCTGCTGGACGAACCGACCAACGACCTCGACGTCGAAACGCTGGCCGCGCTGGAAGATGCGATCGAAAACTTCGCCGGCTGCGCCGTGGTCATCAGCCACGACCGCTTCTTCCTCGACCGCCTGGCGACGCACATCCTCGCCTTCGAAGGCAACAGCCACGTCGAATGGTTCGAAGGCAACTTCGAAGCCTACGAAGAGGACAAACGCCGCCGCCTGGGCGACGCGGCCGACCGGCCGACGCGCCTGGCGTACAAGAAGCTGACGCGCTAAGCTTCGCTCTCGCAATAAGAAAAGGCCGCGTACCTCACCGGGTACGCGGCCTTTCTTGTTCCGGGACTAACCCTGTCAGCCCTGCGGCTGGCGCTGGCGCCTTACCGGGCGCTGGCCGCCGCCGTTGTTGCGCTCCCCGTCCCGGCGCTCGCCACCCCGGCGCTCGCCGCCATGGCGGTGACCTTCGCCGCGCGGGCCATCGTGGCGCTGGGGCCTGTCGCCGTCGCGGCGCTGACCGTCACGCGGGCGGCGATCGGAGCGGTGTTCCCCGCCCCGCTCATCCCGGCCCGGCCGCTCGCCGCGCTGATCTTCATCGCGATGGCGGTCATGGCGGTGGGGCCGGTACTGGCCTTCCGGCCGCTCCTCGAGCCGCCGCGACTTGTGCTGGCGTTCACCCTCTTCACGCTTGGCATGGGGCTTGACGTGCACCTGCCCGCCCGCGGGCTGGATATGGGTGCGGTCGGTGCGGGCGCGCTTGGGCCCGCGCTCGCCGCGCGGCTGGCGCGAACGGCCTTCGCCGCCCTCGCCCCGTTCACCCGCACCCCGTTCGCCACCGCGCCCCTTGGGCCGGTGGTGCGCCGGACGGCCATCGTCTGCCACCGCCGCCTGCACCGCCTTGCGCGAGGGAAGCGGCAGGCGCGCGGCCTGCTGCACGAAGTCGTCGGGCAGCGGCATGGCTTCGAGCTGGACCTTGGTCAGCCGCTCGATATCGCGCAGATAGGCCTTCTCGTCAGGCGCGACGAAGCTCATCGCGATCCCGTCCGCCCCGGCACGCGCGGTGCGGCCGATCCGGTGGACGTATTGCTCCGGCACATTGGGCAGTTCGAAATTGAACACGTGGGAAACGCCGGGAATGTCGATCCCGCGCGCGGCGATGTCGGTCGCCACCAGCACCGGAACCGAGCCTGAACGGAAACCCTTGATCGCGGCAGTGCGCTGCGCCTGGCTCTTGTTGCCGTGGATCGCGGCGGCGGAAATGCCCGCCGTGGCGAGATGCCGCACCACCCGGTCCGCACCGTGCTTGGTCCGGGTAAAGACCAATGCCCGGTCGATCGAAGCATCGCCCAGACCGTCCTTCAGGCGCAGGGTCAGCAGGGCCTGCTTTTCCGGCTGGTTGAGGAACGTCGCATACTGTTCGACCCGTTCGGCGGTGGTCGCCTGCGGCGTCACTTCCACCCGCACCGGGTCATGAATGAACTGGCGGCCGAGGTCGGCGATCGCCTTGGGCATGGTGGCGGAGAAGAACAGGCTCTGCCGCTCCTTCGGCAGCATCCCGGCAATGCGCTTCAACGGCGCGATGAAACCGAGATCCATCATCTGGTCGGCTTCGTCGAGCACGAAGATTTCGACGTTGCGCAGCGTCAGCGCGCGCTGGTCGATGAGGTCGAGCAAGCGGCCCGGCGTCGCGACGAGAATGTCACAGCCCGGCACCAGCGCGCGGGCCTGCTTGCCGGCGGGCACACCGCCGAACACGCACTGGATCGAGAGCGGCAGGTACTTGGCATAGCCGCGCATGTTGTCTGCAATCTGGGCCGCCAGTTCGCGCGTGGGCGAGAGCACCAGCATACGGCACGACGCATTCTTGCGCGGCTGCGGATCGGCGGCCAGCCGGTGGATCGAAGGCAGCGAGAACGCCGCCGTCTTGCCGGTGCCGGTCTGGGCGATGCCCAGCAGGTCGCGGCCTTCCAGAAGGGCCGGAATGGATTGACGCTGGATCGGCGTCGGGTCGGAATAGCCCTTGGTGCCAAGCGCACGAAGGACAGGCTCGGCAAGACCGAGCTCGGAAAAATAGGACATGGAATACTTTCAAATGGCAGCGGCGCGCCGGCTCGGGCGCGCGGCCAGGGTTCGTTCAATTGCGACCCTGCGTGAATAAGGCTGCTTCAGCTGATGTCGGTGATCATTCGTCCGCGCAGGCCCGTTTATCGCCGGGCCTCACGCTGCTGCGGACGGCGAAGGGACATGTCCCCGCACACCGATTGCGCCCCACTTAGTGTGCATTGCAGCACAAAGCAAGAAAATTACACACTCAGGCCTGAGTGGGCTTTTCCTCCGCCTCCTGCTTCGGCAGGAAATCCTTGGACAGGGCATGGTACAGCCGCTGCCTGCAGACCATCGAACCGGCCCAGTCGCCGATCAGCGCAGTAGCGAAAAGCGGCAGGATCATGTTGCTGCCCGACCCGGTCGTTTCGGCGAGGATGATGACGGCAGTCAGCGGCGCGCGCACCACGCCGACGAAATAGCCCGCCATGCCGAGCAGGATGATCGCCCCTGCCTCGTGCGGCGCGAACATCGGCGTCAACAGTTCGCCGAACCCGGCCCCCACCGCCAGCGAAGGGGCGAAAATGCCGCCCGGAATACCGCTGGCAGCCGTTGCCAGCGTGCTCGCCAGCTTGGCGGGGCCGAACCACAGCGTCCCCTCCCCGCCTTCCAGCAGGGCCTTGGTCGGCTCGTAACCGGTCCCCCAGGTCAAGCCCCCGCTGGCGACGCCGATCGCGGCGACGATCGCACCGCAGACCAGCGCCGTAACCAGGGGCCGTTTGCCGAGCAGCCCCGAAAAACGGCCGCCCGGCCCGCGCAGGGCGAGGAACCAGCGCGAAAACAGGCCGCCGGCGATCCCGCCAACCACGCCCGCCAGCGGCGCGGCCACCAGCACGGTGGACACGGGCAGGCTGGCACCGACTTGCTGGCCGAAATAGACGTAGTCCCCATCGATCCCCTGGCTGGTCAGGCCCGAAATCATCACTGCGGCCATCACCAGCACGGCGACGCGCTGTTCGTAGGCGACCGCCAGTTCCTCGATCGCGAAGGCGATCCCCGCCAGCGGCGTGTTGAAAGCCGCCGCGACGCCCGCCGCACCGCCCGCGATCATTACCCCCGGCGTCAGCTTGACCCGGAACCAGCGATGGACCTTGACCATGATCGCGGCGGCAACCTGCACCGTCGGCCCTTCACGCCCGACCGAGGCCCCGCCCAACAAGCCCCCGATGGTCAGGAACAGCTTGGACAGGCCAATGCGCAACGACAGGAGTCTCTGGCTATGGCGGCTTTCCGCGTTGTGGCTGGCGGCAATCACTTGCGGGATGCCCGAACCGCGCGCTTCGGGCGCAAGCCTGCCTGTCAGGAAAGCGAAGACGACGAACAGGAACGGCGTCCAGATCAACGGGAACCACCAGGCCTGGCCCTGCATCCGGGTAAAGCCCGTCTGGGCAAGGTCACCCATCTTGGCGAAGGCCAGCGCGACCAGTCCGACCAGCAGTGCGCCGACCAGAGTGGCCGCGCGGCGGCGCCAGTCGTCCAGTTGCACCGGCTCGTGCGGCAGAGCACCCGCGACACGATCGGCAATCCGGTGGAAAAACGGCATGAAGGGCTCCTAGAGGCAGGAAGCCGTCAGGTCCAGTGAGGGCGCAAACTCATTTTGCCCGCACCACGCGGTTCATACAGTTTACGACAGACATGAACAAATTCCCTACCCTGCGGTTCACCTCTGCGACAGGGCGAGTCGATTAGACACAATCCTGTAACGAGCCGCCGCCACGCAGCGGCATGACGGATGGAGATGCCGCAATGCAGATTAAGCAGAAGCTGAAAGCGGGCGGCATGACGGCACTGGCTGCCGCCATGACGCTCACCGCCCTTCCCGCCGAAGCCATGACCGACAGGGACGGCAAGCGCGGCTGGACCAGCAGCAATCGTAGCGCCCAGACCGACAATCGCGGCGAACGGCGTGTGGCGCAAGCCGCGCAGCGCCGCGACACCCGCACCGAAAGGGTAGAGAATCGTTCCGACGACGCCCCCCCGCCTCCGGCCGAACGCCAGGGTAACCGCCGCTCGGTACAGACCGAAAGGACTGTCCAGCAGCGCTCCACCTTGACCGAACGGCGCGGCGATCCCCATGCCGTACAGACTGACCAGCGCAACAAGCCCCTGAGCATCGACAGGCGCACTGCCGGCAAGGAGCGCATCACGCAGGAGCAACGCAACCGGAGCTACACCGATCCCGACCGCAACCGGACTTATAACGACCGCGATCGCGATCGGGACCGCTACGACCGGCGCGACACCTATCGCGATGGCCGGCACGACGACCGCAGGTGGGACCGCCGCTGGCGCGACGACCACCGTTACGACTGGAACCGCTATCGCAACACCCACCGGCGCATCTACCGGCTGGACCGCTACTATTCGCCTTACAGGCACTGGTCCTATCGCCGGTTGGGCGTGGGTTTCTTCCTCGACGCGTTGTTCTATTCGAACCGCTACTGGATCGACGATCCCTATTACTACCGGCTACCGCCTGCCTACGGCCCCTATCGCTGGGTCCGCTATTACGATGACGTGCTGCTGGTAAATATCTACACTGGCGAAGTGGTAGACGTGATCTACGGTTTCTTCTGGTAAGCCCGTACCGGAGAGAGTGGTCCGGCTACCGGCAGGGAACCCCCGCCTTTTCCCTCGGGCGGGGGTTTTCCTTTGGGCGCGGCCAGGGCAGTCCTGTCCTCGCTGGCCGAATTACCCTCTGGGCGTGCCGAAAGGCAGCATGCGCCACAGGTTGCCGTCGCGGTCGATTGCCATGTGCTTGATGACGCCCAGGATATGCAGGCCGACCAAGGCGATCATCGCACTGCCCAGCGTGGCGTGGAATTCGAGGATCTCGTGGCCGGTCTTTTCGCCGAAACCGACCGGCAGCACCGGCCAGACGATGCCGAACATGTCGATCGGCGCCTTGTAGCCCGACAGGCCGACCCAGCCGAGCAGCGGCAGGGCAAGCAGCAGGAGATAGAAGAGCCCGTGCGTGGCCCGCGCCAGCACCCGTTCCCAGATGGCGAGATGGGCGGACAAGGGCGGCGGGCGATGCACCAGCCGCCAGAGGATGCGCAGGACGGTAGCCAGCAGGATCGCCATGCCGATGGCAAAGTGCCAGCCCATCACCGCGCCGCGCTCTGCCTCGGGCAGGCCTTCCGCCGCCTCGGCAATGCGCCAGTTGGCAATGACGGCGATCGCAATGACCCAATGCAGGATCATCGCGACGAACGAATAGCGGTTCCGGCCCGCCGGGGTTCCAATGCTCTCCATGGGCACGATCTTAACTGTGCCTGCATATTCGGCAAGCCGCTTTGCGCAGCTCCCTTGCGGGCGGCGACATCCGGCCCCTAGAGTGCCCGGCGATGAAACTGTTCAAGCGAATAAGCGCGAAAGTCCCCGACCAGGATGCCCTCGCCCGCATCGGCGCGACCGTGCGCGAACGGCTCGCAGCCGACCCCCATGCCCACAAGCTGCCGACCGAGGACGCGGAAATCTACGCCTTGGGCGCCTTCCTCGACACGGCCGAATGCTGGCAGCTGACCACCATGATCGACACGGTGGCCCAGCCGTCCACCCTGTTCGCCGCGAGCGATGCGGAAGCCGACTACCGCACGTCCTATTCGGGCAATCTCGACCCCTGCCATCCGTTCGTGCAGATGGTTTCCCGGCGGATCGACGACCTGCTCGGCCTCCCGTCCGAATGTGGCGAAGCGCTGCAAGGCCAGCGGTACATGCCGGGCCAGCAATAAAAGGAACATCACGACTGGTTCCCGACCGACGCCGAATACTGGAAGAAGGAACGCAAACGCGGCGGGCAGCGCAGCTGGACGGCCATGGCCTTCCTCAACGATGTCGAGGAAGGCGGGCAGACCTGGTTCACCCGGGTCGGCCTCAAGGTGACGCCGCAAAAAGGCGCGCTGGTGGTGTGGAACAACGCCACGCCCGAGGGGATTCCCAACGAGATGACCTTGCACGCAGCCATGCCCGTGGTGAAGGGCGTGAAGCACGTCGTGACCAGATGGTACCGCGTGCGCGAATGGGGCTGACGGCCGGGCCCGGCCAACCCGTCCATGCCGGTCTGCTTATTCGTGGTGGTCCCGTTCGGACGACCCGGTGCCTTCGATATGGCCGAGCCGGGTCAGCACCCGGTCGATCTTGCGGTGGAGCCGCAGCAGTTCGATCGTGGTGCGCAGGTTGACCTCGTAGTCGTGACGCGCGGCCACCCGGTCCTTCTTCGCCTGGCGGTTCTGGCTCATCATGATGATCGGCGCCTGGATCGCGGCCAGCATCGACAGCATCAGATTGAGGAAGATGTAAGGATAGGCATCGAAGGGGTGGAGGCCGAGACTTTCCAGCACCCGGCTGTTGACCACCATCCACGCAAACAGCACCAGCATGAAGCCGCCGATGAAGGCCCAGCTGCCGCCGACGGCCGCGACCTTGTCGGCCATGCGATCGCCGACAGTCATCTTGGCGGCGGCCCGCTCGTCGGCATCAAGCCCGATCACTTCGCCAGCGGAGACGCGGTGCAGCACGGCCCGTTCTTCCGGGTCCAGTTCGTCGAACGGACGGCCGAGGACATCCTGGGCGAGCGCCTCGGGACTGGTATCGAGTTTCATACAGCCCCACCTCTCCGGCAAGTTACTGGGACAGAGCCTCTTCGATCAGCTTGCGCGTGTTGGCAATGCCGTAAAGCGCGATGAAGCTGCCCATGCGCGGCCCCTGCGACGAGCCGAGCAGGGTTTCGTAAAGCGCCTTGAACCAATCGCGCAGGCTTTCGAAACCGTAGGCTTCGTCCTTGCCGATCTCGTAGACCCTGGTCTGGATCTCTTCCGCCGGGGTCTCCTCGCCGAGGCTCGCCAGTTCGGCATCGAGCGCCTTCAACGCCGCCGCTTCGTTTTCCGCCGGCGCGCGGCGATGCAGCGTGGGCAGCACGAAATCGCGGTTATAGGCCAAGGCCGGATCGACCAGGTTGTTGAGTTCGGGATGGTCCGCCGGGTTCGCGTCGTGGACGTAGTTGCCGAGATAGGACCAGACCTGCTCGTGCGTGGCATGGGGGCCGAGCACGCCGACGAGGTTGAGCAGCAGGCCGAACGTCACTGCCAGCTTGTCGCCCGCGCCCGGGGCCTCTGCCCCGTCCACGCCGCCATTGGCGCGCAGCAGGTGCCACGCCGGGTTGCCGAGCTGCTTGTCGAGTTCCTGCTTGGCGAGGTTCTCGCGGAACTGCCAGTATTCGTCGACCGCGCGCGGGATCACCCCGATGTGGAGCTGCTTGGCGCTCTTGGGCTCGCGGAAGAGGTAGAAGCCGAGGCTTTCCTCCGTGCCGTAACGCAGCCATTCCTCGATCGTCAGGCCGTTGCCCTTGGACTTGGAGATCTTCTCCCCGTTCTCGTCGAGGAACAGTTCGTAGATCAGCCCTTCCGGGCGGTGCCCGCCGAGGATCTTGGCGATCTTGCCCGATTGGGTCAGGCTGTCGGTCAGGTCCTTGCCGCACATTTCATAATCGACGCCCAGCGCCACCCAGCGCATCGCCCAGTCGACCTTCCACTGCAACTTGGCCTGCCCGCCGAGGATCGACTGTTCGACAACAGTGCCATCCTCGTCGGTGAAGCGGACCATGCCGGTTTCGGCATCGAGCACTTCGACCGGCACCTGCAACACCACGCCGCTTGCCGGGCTGACCGGCAGGACCGGCGAATAGGTCTTGCGCCGTTCCTCGCGCAGGGTCGGCAGCATGACGTCCATGATCGCCAGGTAATTGCGCAGGACGTTCTTCAGCGCCTCGTCGAATGCCCCCGAATTGTAGCGGTCCGACGCGGAAACGAACTCGTAGTCGAAGCCGAAGCGGTCGAGGAATTCGCGCAGCATCGCGTTGTTGTGATGGGCGAAGCTCTCGTACTTCCCGAAGGGGTCGGGAATGCGCGACAGCGGCTTGCCGAGATTGGCCGCCAGCATGTCCCGATTGGGAATGTTGTCGGGCACCTTGCGCAGCCCGTCCATGTCGTCGCTGAACGCGACCAGCCGGGTCGGCGCGCTGCCGGTCAGCGCTTCGTAGGCGCGGCGTACCAGCGTCGTGCGCAGCACTTCCTGGAAAGTGCCGATATGCGGCAGGCCCGAAGGACCATAACCGGTTTCGAACAGCACCGGCTCACCGTTCGGTTTCCCGTTGGGATAACGCTTGGCAAGCTTGCGCGCCTCCTCGAACGGCCAGGCCTTGGACGTCTTTGCGGCTTCGATCAGGGTGCTGTCATTCATGGGGCTGCCCTTTCGCGGAGATGCGCGCTTTTCGCAAGTGCGCAAAATCCGTCACCTGCTGCTTGGGGGATGCAATTCATCCTCCCCTCCTCTATCCCCGGCCGCGGAAGAGGAGACACACATGCACAAACCCAGGCTGGCCTGGCTGGCAGCGGCCCTGTTCGCCACGGCGTTCGCGGGAAGCGCCGCGCAAGCGGAACCGGCAACGCTCTATCACGGCGGCACGATCATCACCATGGACGGCGACAGCCCCCAGACGGTCGAGGCCGTGGTCGCGCGCGACGGCCGGATCGCCTTTGCCGGGCCCGAAGCGGAAGCGCGCACCGTCGCGGGCGCGGACGCCGCCGACCGCGACCTTCACGGCGCGACCATGCTGCCGGGTTTCATCGATGCCCATTCCCACTTCACTGCCGCGCTGCAGGGCGCCAGCACGCTCGACCTGACCGACCCGTCGCTGCCCCCGGTCAAGGACATTGCCGGCCTGCTCGCCGCGCTGCACACCTATGCGGAAGA
>JAQVEQ010000294.1 GCA_028697875.1 Novosphingobium sp.
CCCAGCGTCCCTTCGATGATGTCGATCCGGTGCGCGGCGTCGTCGCGTTCGGAAATGCCGCCGCCGTGCGCGCCGTACATGCCCACGGCATGGACTTCGTCGATATAGGTCAGCGCATTGTACTTTTCCGCCAGGTCGCAGATCGCGTGGATCGGGGCGACGTCGCCATCCATCGAATAGACGCTTTCGAACGCGATCAGCTTCGGCACGCTCGGGTCTTCGGCGGCGAGCAGTTCTTCGAGGTGCTCGGTATCGTTATGGCGCCACACGCGCTTCTCGCAGCCCGAGTTGCGGATGCCGGCAATCATGCTGGCGTGGTTCAGCTCGTCGGAGAAGATCACGCAGCCGGGCAGCAGCTTGGCCAGCGTCGACAGGGTGGCGTCGTTGGAGACATAGCCACTGGTGAATAGCAGTGCGGCTTCCTTGCCGTGGAGGCCGGCCAGTTCCCGCTCCAGCTCGATGTGGTAGTGGGTATTGCCGCCAATGTTGCGCGTGCCGCCGGAACCGGCGCCGACGTTGTGCAATGCCTCTTCCATCGCGCCGATGACCTTGGGGTGCTGGCCCATGGCGAGGTAGTCGTTCGAACACCACACGGTGATCGGCTTGGGGCCGTTGTGATGGTGGAAGCAGCGGGCGTTGGGATAGGACCCCTTGTTCCGCAGGATATCGATGAATACGCGATAGCGCCCCTCGGAATGGAGCCGCTCGATCGCTTGGTCGAAGATCTGGTCGTAATTCAACGGATCTACCCGTCTTGCGCGCCCTTGGCGCAGTGACAATCGGGCGCGTTTAGCCGAAGAAGCTTGCGATTTCCAGCGCAGATTGCCGTTCACTGTGAACGGGGTCCCGGATGGATTTCAAAAGATTTCCGCGCGTTCGATCCCATATCCGGCAAGAGCCGGGGCAAGCGACGGATCGAGCGGCCCGCCGGTGAATACGGCATAGTCGGAGTGCGAACGCGCAAATGGCTGGCCTTGCGTCAGGAATGCGATGCGCCGGGCGATGCCCGCCGCGCCGTCGATGAAACCGACGCCGGGGCCGAATGCGGAGGCGAGTTCGTCCTGCACGAGCGGGAAATGGGTGCAGGCGAGCACCACGGTATCGATCCGCTCGCCGTCCGGCTGTTCGCGCAGGCCCCTTGCGGCTTCGGCGAAAATCGCGGGATCGGCGGACTGCCCGCGCAACTTGGCTTCCGCGGCTTCGACGAGGCGTGGCGCGGCGTGGCGGATGAGGCGCTTGCCGGCCGCGAATTCCGCCTCGAGATTGTCGACATAGGCCTGGCGCACGGTCGCCGCCGTGCCCAGCAGGCCGATGACCCCGGTCTCCGTTATCGCCGCGGCCGGCTTGATCGCCGGTACCGTGCCGACGATGGGCACGTGCAGCACGTCGCGCACCATGCCGAGCGCAATGGTGGAGGCCGTGTTGCAGGCAATGCAGGCAAGGCGCGGGCGGAACCGTTCCGTCATGCGGCCAAGCAGCCCTGCCACCCGCGCCGCGACTTCCGCCTCGCTCTTGGTGCCATAGGGCAGGCCGGCGTTGTCGGCGGCATAGATCACCGGTGCCCGGGGCAGCGTCTTGCGCACCTCGGCCAGGACGGAAAGCCCGCCGACTCCCGAATCGAACAGCAGGATGGGCGCACGGGGATCGCTTTCCGTATCTCGGCTGGCGGCTTTCAAGCAGGGTCCTCTCTCGGTTGGCGGCTCGGACGGCCTTTCTACCGCCTTGGATGGAAAAAAGAAAAGACAGGGCTTCGCCAATTGCATGGGCCGGGATAAGGGAGGGCATGGAGTGGATTGCCGCCTTTGCCGTCGCCTATCTGTTGGGATCGATTCCCTTCGGCCTGCTGATTACCCGCGCTGCCCGGACGGAAGACCTGCGCAGTATCGGGTCGGGCAATATCGGTGCGACCAATGTGCTGCGCACCGGACGCAAGGGGCTGGCTGCGGCCACTCTGGTACTCGATCTCGTCAAGGGGATGGCGGCGGTACTGGTGGCGGGGCGCTATTTCCCGGGCACGGAAGGTCTGGCTGCGCTGGCGGCGGTGATCGGGCACTGTTTCCCGGTCTGGCTGAAGTTCAGGGGCGGCAAGGGCGTGGCGACAACCGCGGGCGTGGCCCTGGGGCTCGGCCCGTTCGGGCTCGCCTATGCCGCGGTCTGGCTGTGCATGCTGGCGATCACGCGCATTTCCTCGATCGCGGGGATGTGCGCGGCAATCATCCTGCCCGTCGCCGCTTACGCTGTGGGCAGGACCGAGCTGTTTCCCTGGCTTGTCGCGATTGCCGCGCTGATCGTGTTCCTCCATCGCGCCAATATCGCCCGCCTGCGGAACGGGAGCGAACCGCGGGTCGGCGGCAAGGGATGACTCTGACCCAGCAGGAAGCCTTTGCGCGGATCCGCCTGCTGCGCTCACCTCATATCGGCCCGGTCAGCTATGGCCATTTGCTGCGCCGTTTCGGCAATGCGCAGGCCGCGCTGGAAGCGCTGCCGGACCTCGCCGCGCGCGGAGGGCGCGCCTATCGCGCGGCTCCCGCCGCGAGGATCGAGGAGGAAGCCGCCGCCGTCAGGAAGGCGGGCGCACGGTATCTGTTCCACGATTCGCCGGACTATCCGGCACTGTTGCGCGAGATCGACAGCGCGCCGCCGATCCTGACCGTGCGGGGCAACACCGCACTGGCGGCAAGGACGGTGGTGGCGATCGTCGGTGCGCGCAATGCCTCGGCGGCAGCGACCAAGCTGGCGGGGCAATTCGCGGCAGCGCTGGCCGAAGCCGGACTGGTCGTGGCTTCCGGCATGGCGCGGGGGATCGACGGGGCAGCCCGTCGCGGCAGCCTGCCCGCGACGATCGGAGTGATCGCCAGCTGGATCGACATCGCCTATCCGCCGCAACATGCCGGGTTGCAGGAGGAGATCGCCCAGCAGGGCCTGCTGGTCGCCGAACAGCCTCCGGGGACCGAACCGCGCGGCAGCCATTTCCCCAGCCGCAACC
>JAQVEQ010000295.1 GCA_028697875.1 Novosphingobium sp.
TCGGACATGACCAGACGGTCCTGCGCGGCGATCCGGCGACGCGCGGTTTCTCGGTCGTCTATCTCAAGGGCGGCAAGGTCGTCGCGCTCGACTGCGTCAACGCGATGAAGGACTACGTCCAGGGCCTCAAGCTGGTGGAAGCGGGCGCGGTGATCGCGCCGGAACTGCTGGCCGATGCGGGCACGCCGCTGAAAGAGATGCTCTAGCCCCCGAGCTCCGCCACGGCCCATTGCGCGGCTTCGGCCACGACCGGGTCGGGATCGTCGCGCAGGGCACGGGCCGGCCCGAGCAGGGCCGGATCGCCGCTGTTGCCCGCCGCGACCAGGCAGTTGCGGACGAAGCGGTCGCGCCCGATCCGCTTGATCGGGGAGCCGGAAAAGAGCTTGCGAAAGCCCGCATCGTTGAGCGCGAGCAATTCGGCCAGGCGCGGCACCGCCAGTTCCGCGCGCGGCAGGAACGCCCGGTTGCGCGCCGCGCTCCGGGCGAACTTGTTCCACGGGCACGCGGCCAGGCAATCGTCGCAACCGTAGATCCGGTTGCCGAGGGCCTTGCGCAATTCGTGCGGAATCGGGCCTTTCAGCTCGATCGTCAGGTAACTGATGCAGCGCCGGGCATCGAGCCGGTAGGGTGCGGGAAACGCCGCGGTGGGGCAGGCCCGCTGGCAGGCATCGCACGAACCGCAACGGTCGCTCTGCGGCGTATCCGCCGGGAAGGCGATCGTGCTGTAGATCGCCCCCAGGAACAGCCAGCTGCCATGGGTGCGGCTGACAAGGTTGGTATGCTTGCCCTGCCAGCCGAGCCCGGCATTCTGGGCGAGCGGCTTTTCCATCACTGGCGCGGTATCGACGAACAGCTTGAGCGCCGTTTCGCCCAGCCCCGCCTTCTCCGCCTCGGCCACCAGCCAGCGCGCCAGCCGCTTGAGCGCCTTTTTCATGACGTCATGATAGTCCGCGCCCTGGGCATAGGTGGAAATGCGGGCCCGGCTGCCCACGCTCTCCAGCGCCAGCGGATCGGCCGACGGGGCGTAACTCATCGCCAGCGCGATGACGCTGCGCGCCTCCGGCCACATGGAGGCCGGCCCGCGGCGGACATCGGCGCGATCTTCCATCCACGCCATTTCGCCATGAAAGCCCGCTTCCAGCCATTCGGTCAGGCGCTGCGTGCGCACGGGATCGTCCACCGCCGGAGCGAAGCCGACGGCGACGAACCCCTGCCGCCGTGCCTCGGCCGCGAAGCGCTGCTTCAAATCGCCGGTAACCGCATCGTTAACCAAGTTTCGGGTGGCTCCTTTTCACTTCCCGTCCCTAACGGAAAGCCATGAAGATGGAGCTAGGCGATCACTTTGTCCCCGGCAACAGCGAGCGGCCGCTCGCCATCGAGGCGCGCGGGCTGGTCAAGCGCTTCGGCGGGACGCTGGCCGTGGACGGCGTGGACATCGCAGTGCCCGAAGGCGCGATCTACGGCATCCTCGGCCCCAACGGCGCGGGCAAGACCACGACCCTGCGCATGCTGCTGGGCATCATCGACCCGGACGAAGGCACCCGCCGCGTCTTCGGCCACGACCGGCCGCACGAGATCGCCCGCCAGATCGGGTACCTGCCCGAGGAACGCGGGCTCTATCCCGCGATGAAAGCGATCGAGGCCATCGCCTTCATGGGCGCCCTGCGCGGCCTCCCCCTGAAGGAAGGCCGGGCGCGCGGGCGCGAACTGCTCGAACGCCATGGCCTCGGCCATGCCGCCGACAAGCAGATCCGCCACTTGTCCAAGGGTATGGCCCAGACCGTGCAACTGCTCGGTTCGCTGGTCCATCGCCCGCGTCTCGTCGTGTTCGACGAGCCCTTTTCCGGACTCGACGCGCTCAACCAAGGCAAGCTGGAACGAATGCTCCGGGGCCTGGCGGAGGACGGGACGACCGTGATCTTTTCCACCCATGTCATCGCCCATGCCGAACGATTGTGCGAAGGCATCGCCATCATTGCCGGGGGCAAGGTGCCGTTCGCGGGCGATGTCGACGTCGCGCGCGATCGCATCCCGCCGCAGGTCCGGCTGGAAACCCGCGCTGCCGACGGTGCCTGGCGGCTCGCCCTGCCCGCCGATGCGAAGGCCGAAACCAAGGCTGGTGGCGGTACATTCTGGAGCTTCTCCCTGCCCGCCAACGGCGTGGAACCCCTGCTGCGGGCTCTGATCGAAGGCGATGCGGGAATCCTCTCGCTTTCCATTGAACGGGCGGGCCTGCACGACGCCTTCGTCGCCATTGCCGGGGAGGCCGCAGCCCGGGCGCTCGAATCGGACGCCCAAAGCGGAGAACAGGCATGAACCCCGGCCGCCTTTCGCTGTTCCAGGCCGCCTTCGTCGTCGCCCGGCGCGATTTCGCCGCCGTGCTGTTCAGCCGCGCGTTCTTCTTCTTCCTGCTCGGCCCGCTGTTCCCGGTGATCGTCGGGGCCATGGCCGGGATGCTCGGCGGCCAGATCGCGCAGGAAACGAATCGCGCGGCAATCGGCATCGCGATGACGGCGCCGGACACGAAAGCCATGCTTTCCGCCCATACCCGCCTGACACCGAAGCTGGGCAACATGCTCCCCCGGATGGAAGCTGTTCCGAACGGCGCGGACGATCCGGCAGCGGCGCTGGAACAGTCGGGGGCGCAGCTTATCGCCGTGGTCAGCGGCACGCCCGCCGCCCCGGTCCTGACCGGCCCGAAAGACTCGATCGAGCGCTGGCAGGGCCCCGTCTCGCTGATCGCCGCGCAGGCCGCCGGACAAGGCCTGCGGACTTTCCCGGCAGTGGCCCTTGCCAGTACCGCATCCAGCAGCGGCGCCAGGGAACGTTCGGACCAGATCCGCACGGCACAGACGGGGCAGACGGTACTGTTCCTGCTGACCATGCTGCTTGCGGGCATGGTGCTGTCCAACCTCGTCGAGGAAAAGGGCAACAAGGTGATCGAGATCCTCGCCGCCGCGATCCCGATGGATGCGGTGT
>JAQVEQ010000296.1 GCA_028697875.1 Novosphingobium sp.
GTTCGTCAGGATCGAGCTGCCCGAGGATCTGCGTCGCCTGATCTTCATCCAGCAGCATAATCATGACCGCCGCCCGGCCCGCCTGGTCCAGTTCCAGCAGCGCGCCCATCACGAGGCTCCCGCTTGCGACTGGTTGAGCATCTGCCTGATCGCGACGACTGCCCGGTCGGGCCGCTCCTCGACGAATTTCTGTGCAGCGCCGACCTGCCGGTTGAGCAGCGAACGGTCGATCGCGTCGGGGACGCGCTCCGCGGCGGCAGCAGGCCCGCCCCCGGTATCGCTTTCCAGCGCCGCCATAGCGGGTTCGGTCCGGCTACGCGTGCCCCCCTCGCCCCGCAAGGCGCGGAGCATGGGCCTCACGCCGAGCAGCAGGACCAGCAACATGCCGATCAGGGTCGCGCCATAGCGCACCAAGCTGGCGAACCACGGGGTTTCGTAGAATGCGGGTTCGTCGAGCGTCGTGTCCGCAAAGCTGCGGACAATCACTTCGACCTGATCGCCCCGTGCGGGATCTGCCCCCACGGCGGCACTGACCAGTGCCTTGATCTTTTCGACGTCCGACGCCTTGCTCTTCTTCATGGCTTCGGCACTGAGCGCGACGGCCAGCGAAATGCGTTTGATCCCGCCCGCGGCGATATTGGAAACGGCGACTTCGCGGCCGAGTTCGTAGCTGCGCGAGGCACGCGTTTCGCCATAGGCCGGATCGCCGGATCCCTGCCGGGCGGCCGCCCCTTGCGGTGCGCCCTGTTGCGCGGTTGCCGGAAGCGGCGGCGTGTTCGACATCATGCCCGGGACGCCATAGGCCGTGCTGCCTCCCGCCCTGCGGGACGTTTCCTCGGTCTCGCGGCGGAGCGCGCCCTGCTTCTCGTAGCTCTCGCGCGCGGCGGTCCGCTCTTCCATGTCGAGTTCGACCTGGATTTCGCTGGTGAAATTGCCGGGACCGAGCACCGGGGTCAGCAGCTGGCCGACCTGGGCGCGCAGCTTTTCCTCGATCTGCGCCTGCAGTTCCAGTGCGCTGGTGTTCTGCCCGGCCTGTTGCGACAGCAGGCGTCCGTGCTGGTCGACGATCCGCACGTTGTCGACCGGCAGGCCGGAAACCGAATTCGCCACGAGATTGGCGATGGCCGTGACTTGCGCGTCCGACAACTGGCGGCCCCGCGCCAGGCGGAGCATGACCGAAGCCGACGGCGGCGTGCTTTCGCGCACGAAAACCGACTGTTCCGGCTCGGCAAGATGGACGCGCACGGCCTCGACACCTTCGATTTCCTTGATCGTCAGCATCAGTTCGCGTTCGCGCGCGGCGCGCAGCCGTTCGCCCTCCATCGTCCGGCTGGCGCCGAGCGGGAGGCTGTCGAGCAGTTCCATGCCGCTTTCCGGCGTGGCGAGCGCCCCGTCGGAAGCAACTGTCATGCGCGCACGGTAGAGGTCTTCCTCGTTAACGGTCAGCGCGCCGGTGGCATTGTCGATCCGGTAGGGGATCGAAGCCTTGTCCAGCGACGAAACGACGTCCGCGCGCTGCGCGTCGTCGAGCTGCGTATAGAGTATGCGCTGCGGCGCGGGCGATATGGCCGCGTAAGTCAGGGCCAAGGCGCCGATGGCGGCCACACCGCCGAACCACGGCAGCGCGCGGCGTACCGGAGGCTGGGCGGCAAAGCTGCGCAGGCGGTTCAAGGCGCTGCCGCCCGCCGGATCGGCGAGAATGGCCAGCGGCGAAGGCAAGCCCCCCTGGGGCGCGGGAACCAGATTGCTCATCTATCAGACCCCCATCCTCATGATGTCCTGGTAAGCCGAAAGCAGCTTGTTGCGGACCTGCAGCGTGGCCTCGAAAGCGAGACCGGCTTCCTGCCGTGCCAGCATGACCTTGGCGATGTCGGTGACTTCGCCCTTTTCGTAACCTTCCGACAGGGCTTCGGCGCGCGACTGCGTGTCGTTGACCTTGTCGAGCGCGCTACGCAGGTTCTCGGCGAACCCGCCGGTGGAAGACGAGGCGGCCGCACCGCCGGTCTCCTGCGTGCCGGGCGCGTTGATCTGCTGGAGGACTTGCGACTGGTCGATGATCTGCTGGCGCAACGCGATGATGTCGCGAATGCCAGCGGCACCGGCCCCGGGATTGACGGGATTCATTACCGGCCTCCAGCGAGCGCGATGCCGGCGTCACGGAACGAGGCCAGGCGATAGCGCAGGGTCCGCTCCGAAATACCCAGTTCCTTGGCCGCGGCCGAACGGCGGCCGCCGCAGGCTTCGAGCGTCGCCATGATGGCGCGCGCTTCGGAAATCTGGACGATGTTGGACAGCTTGCCACGGTCGCCATCGGGGCCGGTTGCCTCGGTCGCTGCCGCCACGCGCACGGCCTGGTCGAAAATGATGTGTTCGGGTTCGATCCGGTCGCAGCCCTGGGCGAGCAGCAATGCCCGGCGGACGACGTTTTCCAGTTCGCGAATGTTGCCCGGCCAGTTGTGCATCTTGAGCATGGCCAGCGCGGCATCGCCGAGCCACGGCACCGGCTGGCCCTTGGGCGTGTGGCGCAGCACCATGGCGAAAGCCAGCGCGGCGACGTCCTGCGGACGTTCGCCCAGCGCACGCAGGGCAAGGGGAAACACGTTGAGGCGGTAGTAGAGGTCGGCGCGGAAAAGCCCGGCGTCGCTCGCGCCTTTCAGGTCGATCTTGGTGGCGGCGACGATGCGGCAATCGACCGGCGTGAGCCGGTTCGACCCCAGCCGCTCCACCACCCGTTCCTGCAGCACGCGCAGCAGCTTGGCCTGCAGGCCGGGCGGCATGCCCTCGATCTCGTCGAGGAAGAGCGTGCCGCCGTCGGCGTGCTCGATCTTGCCGGCGCGGCTGCGGGTGGCGCCAGTGAAGGCGCCGGGCTCGACGCCGAACATCTCGCTCTCGAACACGCTTTCGGGCAAGGCGGCGCAGTTGATCGCGACGAAGTTGCGGCTGCGTCGCCGCCCGGCCTCGTGCAGCCCGCGCGCCAC
>JAQVEQ010000297.1 GCA_028697875.1 Novosphingobium sp.
GACCCTGCACGAGCTGATGCAGCGGACCGACCGCTTTCGCGTGCGTGCGCTTGTCCGGCCCGAGGAGAAAGACCATCCGATCCTCAAGCGCTATGCTGGCGATCCGGCGTTCGAGGTCGTCTGGGGCGACCTGACGAACTACGACGACATCCTGCGCGGGGTGACCGGTGCCGACCAGGTGCTGCATATCGGGGGCATGGTGTCGCCGTTGGCCGACCATTTCCCCGAGTTGACGATGAAAGTGAACGTCGGTGGGGCGCACAACATTGTGGAAGCGATCAAGGCCCAGCCGGAGCCGGACCGGATCGCGCTGGTCTATATCGGCACGGTGGCCCAGACCGGTGACCGCAGCCCGCCGATTCATTGGGGGCGCACCGGCGACCCGATCAAGATCAGCACGTTCGATCACTATGCGGTGAGCAAGACCCAGGCCGAGGCGCTGGTGGCGGAATCCCGCCTCAAGCGCTGGGTTTCGCTGCGCCAGACGGGGATGCTCCATCCCGGCATGTGGAAGATCCACGACCCGATCGTGTTCCATAACCCGTGGAACGGCGTGTTCGAATGGAGCACTGTCGGCGATTCCGGCCGCCTTGCCGCCAACACGTGCGAGGATGGGGTGCCGGACGCATTCTGGCGCGGCTTCTACAATATCGGCGGGGGCGAGGGGCTGCGTTGCGTCAACCACGAGTTCGCTACGCGTTCGGCAGCGGCGCTGGGGGCAAGGGATTTCCGCGATGCCTATCTCCCCAACTGGTCGGCGACGCGCAATTTCCATGGCCAGTGGTACACGGATTCCGACCGGCTGGAGCAACTGGTCCCCTACCGCCGCGACACCTTCGACGATTTCTTCGCCGCACTGGCGAAGGCGGTGCCGTGGTACGTGAAGCTGGCCGCTCGTCTGATGGGCAAGGCCGCGCGCGGACGGATGAAGAAGCTGGCGGAAGGGCCGGGCGGGACGCTGAACTGGATCGCCAGCAACGACGAGGCGCACATCAGGCCTTACTTTGGCTCGCTTGAGGAATGGCGGGCACTGCCGGACAACTGGGGCGATTTCGTGCTGGAGCAGCCCTCGCGTCAGCCGAGCTATCTCGATCACGGTTACGACACCGACAAGCCGGAGGATGCGTGGACCCGCGCGGACCTCTCCGGGGCAGCCGAATATCGCGGTTCGCAGCTCATTTCGGATGGAGAGATCGGGGCGGACGAGCAGGCGACATGGCGCTGCGCCCACGGGCACGAGTTCGCCATGAGCGCGCGGCTCTACCTGCGGGGCGGTCACTGGTGCCCGGCCTGCATGGTCGACCAGTCGAGCTACAATGCGCAGGCGAAGGTCAACCCGTTCTTTGCCCAGGTCTGGAGCCGGGGCTACTGAAGACGCAAAAAGGCCCGCCGGTTGGCGGGCCTTTCCTTTTCCGGCAATGGGCCGGCTGTCCGGTCAGCCTTCGGTGCGCGGCGTCTTCACGCCCGCGTTGCGGCAAGCGAATTCGAGCAGGGAGGAATAGTCCTCGCGCGCGAGGTCGGTCGCGCGCGCCGCGCTGTACACCGCATGGGCAGCCGCACCGACCGGCAGGCCGAGACGGTTCTCGTTGGCGGCGGTCAGGGCCAGCGTCATGTCCTTGTGCGCGAGGTCGATGGTGAAGCCGGGGACGGTGTCACCCTTGAGCACCTTGTTGACCATCAGCGTGTGGAGCTGGCCGTTCTGTGCCGTGGTGCCGCCGGTGACTTTCAGGATCGTGTCGATATCGAGCCCAAGCTTGGTGCCGAGCGTCACGGCCTCCGCCGAAACTTCGGCAATGGTGAGCAGGAGGAAGTTGTTCACCACCTTCATCCGGCTGCCCATGCCTTCGCCGCCGCAGCGGTAGATCGCGGTGCCCATGGCGTTGAGCAGGGGTTCGACCCGGGCGAAGTTTTCGTCGCTTGCGCCGACCATGAACAGGGATTCGCCCTTTTCGGCATGGAGGACGAGGCGGCCGATCGGGCTGTCGACGAAAGGCGTGCCTTGCGCGGCGCAAGCCTTGGCCACCCGGTCGGTGCCGTTGGCGTCGATGGTCGACATTTCGAGCAGCAGCGCACCCTTGTCGATATTGGCGAGCACGCCGCCTTCACCCAGCACCACCGCTTCGACATGCGGGGTCGCGGGCAGGCAGGTGATGACGATGTCGTTGCCCTTGGAGGCATCGGCGACGGTTTCCGCCTTGCTGCCGCCCAGCGCGACGATTTCGTCCGCGCGGGCCGGGTCGATATCGAACCCGGTGACGGCGAAGCCCTTGCGCTGGAGGTTCTTGGCCAGCGGCAGGCCCATCGCGCCCAGGCCGATAAATCCGACTTTCGTGGTCATGGAAACTCTCCCTTACTCTCGGTTCAGATGACGCCGTGGTTGATGTAGGACGTCTTGGATTCGGTGAAGAATTCGACGCTGGCCGCACCGGTTTCGCGCGGGCCGTAACCCGAAGGCGAACGGCCGCCCAGCGGCACGTGGTATTCGAGGCCAGCGGTCGGCGTGTTGACCATGACCATCCCGGCCTTGGAAGCACGGCGGAACTGTTCCGCGCTGCGCAGGCTGGTCGTGGCGATGCCCGAGGACAGGGCCAGGTCGGTGCTGTTGGCGACCGCAATGGCTTCGTCGAGGTCGGCGACCTTGATTACCGAGAGGATCGGGCCGAAGCTTTCATGCTGGTTCGTATGCCATTCGGACTTGGTCCCAGCGAGCAGCGCGGGCGCCATGTAGTAGCCGCGCGTGCGGCATTCGATGGCCTCGCCGCCGAACACCAGTTCCGCGCCTTCGCCCTTGGCGTTCTGCACGAATTCGAGGTTTTCGGTGAACTGGCGGCCATTGGCGACCGGGCCGATCTGGGTATCGGCGTCGAGCGCGTGGCCGACCTTGTAGGCCTTGGCCGCGGCGGCCATCTTTTCGACCACCTCGTCGTGGACCCCTTCGGTCACGATCAGGCGTTCGGTCGCGGTGCAG
>JAQVEQ010000298.1 GCA_028697875.1 Novosphingobium sp.
CTAAAGCCCCCCGCGTGATGAGCGCAAGGACAATGCCGTTTTTTGCCCTCCGGCGCTTGCTGGCCGGTCTGGCGCTGCTGCTTTCGGCGCTGTGGGCCGGGCCTGCATTGTCCCAGAACAATATTTACGCCGAACTGGCCGCCAACGGCGCCGCCGCGCCGGGCGGGACGATGGAACTGGCGCTGCACTTCCGCCCGGCGGAAGGGTGGCACGGCTATTGGACCAATCCGGGCGACGCCGGATACGGCATGACGCTGAAATGGGACCTGCCGCCGGGCTGGAGCGCGGGCGAACCGGACTATCCGGTGCCGCACACGCTGAAGATCGGCCCGCTGATGAACCACGTCTACGAAGGCGACTACGCGGTGCTGGTGCCGGTGCGCGTGCCGGCCGATGCCAAGGCGGGCGAGCCGGTGGTCTTGCGCGTCGATGCGCAGTGGCTGGCCTGTACCGACACGATCTGCGTGCCCGAACGCGCGGCGCTTTCCACGACCGTCCTGCCCGGCGCGGGGCTGTCCGACGCGCGGTTCGATGCCTGGCGCGCGGCGATTCCCGCCATGCTCGACCGGCCCGCGCGGTTCGAACTCGATCCCCGGCGGGTGCGGATCGCGATTCCCCTGCCGGCGCAACTGGCGGTCGGCGCGCCGCATCTTTTCGTCGGCACGACCGGACTGGTCGACTACGCCGCGCCGCAGCGCTTCACCCGCAAGGGCGACTGGCTGGTGGCCGATCTCGTCCGCAAGGGCCCGGCCAAGCCGGATAGCGTCACCGGCATCCTGCGGCTGGACGCAGAGGGCGACGGGGTCCGCTTTGCCGCCCAGGCCGGAGATGTCCCCGCCGGGGGCAAGCCGCTGGCGACGGACGCCGTGGGCGGGGCTTCGCTGTGGCTGCTGCTGGCGGGCGCGCTGGCGGGTGGCTTGCTGCTCAACGTCATGCCCTGCGTCTTCCCGATCCTCAGCCTCAAGGCCCTGAGCCTGGCTCGCGCCGGGGAAAGCGAAGCCGACGCGCGGCGCGAAGGGCTGGCCTACACGGCCGGCGTGGTGCTCGCCTGCCTTGCGCTGGGCGCGCTGCTGCTGGCGCTGCGGGCGGGCGGGGAACAGGTCGGCTGGGCCTTCCAGTTGCAGGAGCCGGGCGTCGTGGTCGGCCTGCTGCTGCTGGCCGCCGCGATCACGGCCAACCTTGCCGGGCTGTTCGAATTGCCGAGCCTGCCGGTCACGCGCGAAGGCAAGCCGGGCGGGGCCTTCGCCACCGGATTGCTGGCGGCTTTTGTCGCCACGCCGTGCACCGGCCCGTTCATGGCCGCCGCGATGGGGGCGGCGCTGCTGCTGCCCGTGGCGCAGGCCATGCTGCTGTTCGCCGCGCTGGGGCTGGGACTGGCGCTGCCGTTCCTGGCGCTGGGCTGGGTGCCGCATCTGCGCGCCCTGCTGCCCCGGCCGGGGGCGTGGATGACGCATTTCCGCCACGTGCTGGCGATCCCGATGGGGCTGACCGCGCTTGCGCTCCTGTGGCTGACCGCCCGCCTCGGCGGGAAGGGCTTTGCCCTGATGACGCTGCTTGTCCTGGGCGGCGTGCTGGTCGCGCTGGCGGTGGTCGGGCGCTTGCAAAGGGCGGGCAAGATGGCCTGGCCAGCGTTCGGCCTGATCGTCGCGCCGTTCCTGCTGTTCGGGGCCTTTGCACTGCCCGCCAGCTTCGCCGCGCCGGACAAGGCCGATGCGGGCCTGCTCGCCCCCCGCGATTTCAGCGAGGCCGCGCTGGCCGAAGCGCGCGCCAGCGGCAAGCCGGTGTTCCTGTGGTTCACGGCCGACTGGTGCGTGACCTGCAAGGTGAACGAGGAAATCGCCATCGAGCGGGAGGCGACCCGGGACGCTTTCGCCAAGGCCGGGGTCGTTGCCATGCGCGGCGACTGGACCCGGCGCGATCCGGCGATTACCCGCTTCCTCACCGCCCACGGTGCGGCGGGCGTGCCGCTCTATCTATGGTATCCGGCGGGCGGGGAGGCGCAGAAGCTGCCGCAGGTGCTGGGGCCGGACAGCCTCGTTACTCTTGCGGGGCAGGCGGCGCTTCCGGCGTCTTCGGCGCCTGCTGGCGGCACCATGTAACCAGCCGTCCGGGCTCGCCGCTCCGGGCCAGTTTCAGCGTGCCGCCGCCGGGCAGGGTCGCTTCGATCGTGCCGCCGTCGAGGAACACCTTGAGCTGCGGGTCTTCGGCGGGCAACACGCTTTCCCACCGCCAGGCCTTGCCGTCGGGATGGGCATCGGCCGGAATGCGCCCGGCCTCGCGCGGGCCGACCAGCGCGAACAGCGCCTTGGCATGGGGATCGGCCGGGGTCAGGCGGATGATGCGGATCATGGGCGGGGCGTCCTTGGCCAGTTCGCAACGCATGGTCAGGAACGGCTTTTCACCCGGCATGCCGAACCGCAAGGCCCGCCCGCCGTCCAGAACCTCCCATACCGCACCCTTGGTATCGGGCGAAGCGGCGACGATATGCGGCACGTGCGGCGCGATATCGTCGAGCGCGAACTTCTCGACCGCATTGCTCGACTGTCCGCCACACGCGGCGAGGAGGAGAAGGGGAAGGAGAGGGGCAACGGTACGTTTCATTTCTTCCTGCCGGTCTGAAAGGCTATCAGTACGACTGACATCATTCCGATGACCACCAGCAGCAAGGTGAGAACGGAAATTACGGCTTCGTAGGGTGTCATGGCTGCCTCGTGTCAATAAGCAGCCCGCCTACTAGAGAAAATCTGACCCGCAAATCTACGGCAAAATGCAAGCCGATTCCGCTTACTTAAGGGTCAAGTATTCTACCGCCCCCACTTCCGCTGCGTCTTGCCGTAGCGCATCTTGCGGGTGCCGGGTTTGCCCTCGTTTGACCTGCCCACCTTGGGCGCGCGGTGTTCGGCTTCGGGCAGGCCGAGTTCTTCCGCTTCCAGCCGCCGGATATCGT
>JAQVEQ010000299.1 GCA_028697875.1 Novosphingobium sp.
GCGCAATATCCTGCGACTGATCGAACGGCTCGACCAAGTTCGCGCGCTGGGCCTGGCGGCCTCGCGCGCCGCGACCATCCCGCAGGCGGCATTCGACCGGATCGCCGACGAGGCGGCGCGCATCACGCCGCAGCATCTGGCGGAACTGCCCGACCTACGCCGTCATGCGATCCTTGTCGCTGCCGGCATCCGGCTTGAGGAAAGCCTGACCGATGCGGTGCTGACGATGATGGACAAGCTCCTGGGGAGCATGATGCGACGGGCCGAGAATCGGACCAAGGACAAGGCGATCGGCACGATCCGGTCATTGCAGGCGCAGCTTCGCCTGCTCACCGGCTCATGCCGGACATTGCTCGACGCGCGGGCGCGAGGCGTCGATTCTCTTGCCGCCATCAGTTCGATCGACTGGGAAAGGTTGGGAACGGCGGTCGTGGACGCCGAGCTACTGATCGCGCCGGAAACAATCGACCGCACGGCGGAACTGATCGAACGGCAGCGCTCGCTGCGCTCCGTGATCGGGCCGTTCCTCAACGCCTTTGAGTTTCGCGGGGGTGGTGCGGTGCAGGGCTTGCTCGATGCGGTTCGGCTGATCGCCGACATTTATCGCACCGGACGACGGCGCCTGCCCGATAACCCACCGCTCCGCTTCGTGCCGCCGTCATGGCGGCCGTTCGTGCTGCGCGATGGCGTGGTCGTCCGCGCCGCCTATGAGCTGTGCGTGCTCACCCAACTGCGCGACCGGCTGCGCGCCGGCGACATATGGGTGGCGGCGAGCCGTCATTATCGCGCCTTCGACAGCTATCTCCTGCCGCCTGCAACCTTCGATGCGATGCGCGCGCGAGGACCGCTGCCACTGGCGATCGATACTGATTTCGACAGCTTCGTCGCCGGTCGCCGCGCCAGTCTCGACACCGCGATCGAGCGGGTGACGATCCTCGCTCGACAGGGAGAACTGCCCCAGGTGCGCCTTGACGACAATGGCCTTGTCGTATCCCCGCTCAAGGCGATCACGCCGCCGGATGCAGAGAATATGCGCCGCGTCGCCTATGATCGGCTGCCACGCGTGAAGATCACCGATCTCCTTTTGGAGGTCGATAGCTGGACCGGCTTTTCCGAGTGCTTCACCCATCGCCGCTCCGGTCGCGTGGCGGACGATCGTAACGCGCTCCTGACCGTGATCCTGGCCGATGGCATCAATCTCGGGCTGACGCGCATGGCCGAGACCTGTCAGGGCGCGACCCTGCGTCAGCTCGCCCATCTGCACGACTGGCATATCAGCGAAGCCGCTTATAGCGAGGCGCTGGGGCGGTTGATCGACGTTCACCGCACCGTGCCGTTGTCCGCGCTGTGGGGCGACGGCACCACCTCTTCCAGTGACGGCCAGCTCTTCCATGCGGGCGGGCGCGGCGCCGCGATCGGCGACATCAATGCGCGCAACGGCAATGAACCCGGCGTCAGCTTCTACACCCACGTCTCGGACCAATATGATCCGTTCTCGAGCCGCGTGATCGCGGCGACCGCCGGCGAGGCTCCCTATGTTCTCGACGGGCTGCTATACCATGCCACCGGCCTGTCGATCGAAGAGCATTACACCGATACCGGCGGCGCATCCGACCATGTGTTCGGCCTCATGCCCTTCTTCGGCTACCGCTTCGCGCCGCGCCTGCGCGACCTGAAGGACCGGCGCCTGCATCTACTGCCGGGCCAGGAAGCGGGGCCGCTGCTGGCCGGTATGACCGGCGATCCGGTAGCCATCGGGCATGTCGCCGCCCATTGGGACGAACTGCTGCGCCTCACCACTTCGATCCGCAGCGGCACCGCCACCGCTTCGGCGATGCTGCGCAGATTGTCCGCTTACCCACGCCAGAACGGACTCGCGCTGGCCTTGCGCGAGGTCGGGCGGATAGAGCGCTCGATCTTCATGCTCGACTGGCTGCGCGATCTCGACCTGCGCCGGCGCACCCAGGCCGGTCTCAACAAGGGCGAGGCCCGCAACGCGCTCGCCCGCGCGCTCTTCTTCAACCAGCTCGGCGAGCTGCGCGACCGGCGGTTCGAGAACCAGACCTATCGCGCCTCCGGCCTCAATCTCCTCGTGGCCGCCATCATCCTGTGGAACACCCGCTATCTCGAACGGGCGGTCGGGGCGCTGGCGATCCCGGAGGACGTTGCGCGCCATATCGCCCCGCTGGGATGGGAGCATATCTCGCTCACCGGCGACTATCGCTGGAATGTCGAAAGCCGCCCCGATCCCGGCCAGCTCCGCCCGTTGCGCACGCCTTCCTCGCTCCTGGCCGCATGATGCCATTCACCCGCGTTCGCCAAAGGTTCCCCCCTAGCGTACGTAAAACGCACTTTCGTGTAGTCAGCCCTATCGCACGAAAGGTTTCGCGCGATTGCCGCTTCGCCACGGGCCGAATAACAACAGGATATGCAAAGAGGGGGACGCTCCCCGCTTTGCGACAACAAGATGCGCTGCGGACTGGAGATCGCGTTTTCGCGACCCCAGGCCGGCCGCGAATGAATGGGGACGGATGTGATGAAAGACACGGTGCTAATCGCGGGCGTATCGCTGGCCGCGCTGCTTGCAGGCGCGCCGGCCTACGCGCAGGACAACCCCGCCGGGGCCGGCGATGTCGCCGCGGCGCAAGCCGGGCAGGACGCGGTCTCCGACCCGGCGCCGGGCGCAGCCGAAGAGCGCGGCGCCGACCAGATCAGCGACATCGTCGTCACCGGGCGCAAGCGCGCGCGCGCCGAGGAACTGCAGCGCGTGCCGGTGGCGATCACCGCGCTGAGCGCCGCGCAGCTCCAGCAGTCGACCGTGCGCACTCTCGTCGACGTCGGCGGGCTCGTGCCCAACGCATCGCTGCAGGCCTCCGCCCAGAAGGGCGTGCAGAACTTCGCGATCCGCGGCATGGGCGTATCGGGCACCACCCCTTCGGACG
>JAQVEQ010000073.1 GCA_028697875.1 Novosphingobium sp.
AACACGGTGCGGATCGAAGCAATATTCTCCTGGATCGTTTCGGAAGTCAGCAGCTTGCGGCTTTCGTCCTTGCCGGAAGGATCGCCGACCTTGGTCGTCCCTCCGCCCATGACGACGATCGGCTTGTGCCCGGCCTGCTGGAGGCGGCGCAGCATCATGATTTGCACAAGGCTGCCCACATGGAGCGATGGCGCCGTGGCGTCGAAGCCGATATAGCCGGGGACGATCTGCTGCTGCGCAAGGGCGTCGAGCCCCTCCGCATCGGTGAGCTGATGGATGTAGCCGCGTTCGTCGAGCAGGCGGAGCAGGGAAGAGTTGTAGGTCATGGCGGCGCGCCGCCTAGCACGGAGAAACGCGCTTGGGAACGCACAGGCTGCTCTGCCACCCCGACACTCCGCCGAAGAGTGTAAAAAGCATCGGCGTCACCTTGGCCGGAGACGCCAAGGGCGGCCTGCTGCTGCGCTGGCGGATCGAAGGCTGTGCCGACCTGATCGTGCCGGAATATGCCGGTTCCGGGCGGGCAGACGAGCTGTGGAAGACCACGTGCTTCGAGCTTTTTGTCAAGGCCCCGGACGGAGCAGCCTACGCCGAGTTCAATTTTTCCCCCTCGCACCGCTGGGCGGCTTACCGGTTCGATTCCTACCGGGCGGGAATGGCCAACCTCGACATGCCCGATTCCCCGCAGATCGACCACCAGATGGGTGAGCGGTACTTTGTCATGACAGTGAAACTGCCGGACCTTCACGCCAGCAGCGCAGAGGCGGCGTTGAGCGCGGTGATCGAGGAACGGGACGGAACGAAAAGCTTCTGGGCCCTGGCCCATGCGGCAGGTCAGCCCGATTTCCATGCCCCGGCTTGCTTCGCGGCCGCAATTCCGGCAGCGGATGCACCATGAAATTCGGCATCGACCACCTGCTGGCAGACCCTGAGCTTCGCAAACCGCTCGACGGCAAACGTGTGGCGCTTGTCGCGCATCCGGCCTCGGTTACGGCGGATCTCGTCCACTCGCTCGACGCTCTGATCGCCGCCGGAGTCAATGTGACTTCCGCGTTCGGCCCGCAGCACGGGCTTAAGGGCGACAAGCAGGACAACATGGTCGAAACGGCGGACGAGCTCGACCCGGCGTACAAGATCCCGGTTTTCAGCCTCTATGGCGAAGTCCGCCGCCCGACTCCGGCGATGATGGACACGGCCGACGTGTTCCTGTTCGACCTGCAGGACCTCGGCTGCCGCATCTACACCTTCGTCACGACGCTGCTCTACCTGCTCGAAGCAGCCGCCGCACAGGGCAAGAGCGTCTGGGTGCTCGACCGCCCGAACCCGGCGGGCCGTCCCATGGAAGGGACCCTGCTGCAGCCGGGGCAGGAAAGCTTCGTCGGGGCCGGCCCGATGGTCATGCGCCATGGCCTGACCATGGGCGAAATGGGCCACTGGTTCATCGACCACTTCAAACTCGATGTCGATTACCGGGTGATCGACATGCACTACTGGCTGCCGGATGCCGGGCCCGGCTTCGGCTGGCCCGACAGCCGGATCTGGATCAACCCCAGCCCCAACGCCGCCAACCTCAACATGGCGCGCGCCTATGCCGGCACTGTCATGCTCGAAGGCACGACACTGAGCGAGGGCAGGGGAACGACCCGCCCGCTGGAAGTGCTGTTCGGCGCGCCCGACATAGACGCCCTGGACGTGCTCCGCGAAATGGCGCGCTTCGCGCCGGAGTGGCTGGCCGGATGCGCCATCCGCCCCTGCTGGTTCGAACCGACCTTCCACAAGCACGCGGGCACGCTCTGCAATGCGCTGATGATCCATGCCGAAGGGCCGTTCTACGATCATCGCGCCTTCCGCCCGTGGCGCCTGCAGGCCTTGGCCTTCAAGGTGATCCGCATGCTCTATCCCGATTACGAATTGTGGCGCGATTTTCCCTACGAATACGAATTCGACCGGCTGGCGATCGACGTCATCAACGGCGGCTCCGCCTTGCGCGAATGGGTGGAGGATCTGGTGTCCGAACCGGGCGATCTCGACCGGCTGGCCACGGCGCACGAAAACGCCTGGCGCGAAACCGTGCAGCCGTTCCTGATCTACGAGTGAACGCCCGCGCTTAGTGCTTCTTGCGCGTCAGTTCGCGCATTGCCTCGTCCAGCCCGCCAAGCGTCAGGGGGTACATCCGCTCGCCGAACAGCTGGCGGATCATCTTGGTCGACTGGCTGTAGCCCCAGTAATCTTCCTTCACCGGGTTGAGCCACACGGCCGCCGGGTACGTGCGCAGCACGCGCTCCAGCCATAATGCGCCCGGTTCCTCGTTCATATGTTCGACCGAGCCGCCGGGATAAGTGATCTCGTAAGGGCTCATCGAGGCGTCGCCGACGAAGATCACCTTGTAGTCGTGGCCGTACTTGTGAAGGATATCCCAGGTCGAGGTGCGGTCTTGCCAGCGGCGGTGGTTGTCCTGCCACACGCCTTCGTAGAGGCAATTGTGGAAGTAGAAGAACTCGAGGTTCTTGAACTCGGTAGTGGCCGCACTGAACAGCTCTTCCACCAGGCGGATATACGGGTCCATCGAGCCGCCGACATCGAGGAACAGCAGCACCTTGACCGCATTGTGCCGTTCCGGGCGCATGTGGATGTCGAGGAAACCCTGCCGCGCGGTGCCACGAATGGTCGCGTCGAGGTCCAGTTCCTCGGCCGCGCCTTCACGGGCGAAGCGGCGCAGGCGGCGTAGCGCGACCTTGATGTTGCGCGTGCCCAGCTCGCGGGTGTTGTCGAGATTGGCGAACTCGCGTTTTTCCCAGACCTTGATCGCGCGCTTGTGCCGGCTTTCACCGCCGATCCTCACGCCTTCCGGGTTGTAGCCGCCATTACCGAAAGGGCTGGTGCCGCCGGTGCCGATCCACTTGTTGCCGCCCTGGTGGCGGCCCTGCTGTTCCTCGAGCCGCTTCTTCAGCGTCTCCATGATCTCGTCCCAGCTGCCGAGGGACTTGACCTTCTCCATCTCCTCGGGGCTGAGGAACTTTTCGGCCAAGGCTTTCAGCCAGCCTTCGGGAATGTCGACCGGCTGCTGGCCATAGTCGCTCAGGATGCCTTTGAAGACCTTCTGGAACACCTGGTCGAAGCGGTCGAGCAGCCCCTCGTCCTTCACATACGTCGCGCGGGAGAGGTAGTAGAACGCTTCCGGCGTCTGCTCGATCACTTCGCGATCGAGCGCCTCCAGCAGCACCAGGTGCTCCTTGAGACTGGCCGGAATCCCGGCGGCACGCAATTCGTCGAGGAAGTTGAGGAACATCGGTTCAGCTTGATGGCGGAGGAGGGGGCTGCTGCGGCCACTGCTCCAGCGCGGGGTCGATAACGGCCCATTTCGGCGCCTCCTCGAGCCAGATCGCCGCTGTCGGAGCAAGGTCGTTCGGCATGTCGATGAAGCCTAGGCGCAGGACGCACGCTGCCGGACGCGAGGAGTTGCGGCCCATCACTTGCGTTCCGCAACTGGGACAGAAACCCTGTTCGATCCGGTTGCCGCTCGCCGCGTCGTAACCGCTCCATTTCAGTTCGCCGGTAATATGAATGGCCTCGGTCGGGAACAGCGCATTGACCGTCGCGCTGCCCGACGCCGCCCTTTGACACTGGCGGCACCAGCACTGACGGACCCAGACAGGTTCCGCGTCGATCCGCGCAGTGATCGCCCCGCAATTGCAGCGGCCGGTGTAGGGGGCACCCATCCTACCGCTGGCCCCGCGCCATGAAGGCGAGCCGTTCGAACATCATCACGTCCTGCTCGTTCTTGAGCAGCGCGCCGTGCAACGGCGGGATCGCCTTGGTCGGATCGCGGTTCTGCAGCACGTCGAGGGGCATGTCCTCGACCATCAGCAGCTTGAGCCAATCGAGCAGCTCGGACGTGCTCGGCTTCTTCTTGAGGCCCGGCACTTCGCGCAGCTCGTAGAACACTTCCATCGCCTTGGTGACGAGCTGCTTCTGGATACCGGGGAAGTGGACTTCCACGATTTCCCGCATCGTCTCGGGATCGGGGAACTTGATGTAGTGGAAGAAGCAGCGGCGCAGGAAGGCGTCGGGCAGTTCCTTCTCGTTGTTGGACGTGATGACCACGATCGGGCGTTCCTTCGCCTCGATCCGCTCCTGCGTTTCGTAGACGTCGAAACTCATCCGGTCGAGTTCCTGCAGAAGGTCGTTGGGAAACTCGATGTCGGCCTTGTCGATCTCGTCGATCAGCAGCACGGGCAGCTCGGGACAGGTGAAGGCCTCCCACAGCTTGCCCTTCTTGATGTAGTTGGCAATGTCGTGGACCCGCTCGTCACCGAGCTGGCCATCGCGCAGACGGGCCACCGCATCATATTCGTAGAGCCCCTGCTGCGCCTTGGTGGTCGACTTCACGTTCCATTCGATCATCGGCGCGCCGATCGCCTTGGCGATCTCGTGCGCCAGCACGGTCTTGCCGGTGCCCGGCTCGCCCTTGACCAGCAGCGGACGGCGCAAGGTGACCGCCGCATTGACCGCGACCTTGAGGTCGTCGGTCGCGATGTAACTCTGGGTACCTTCGAAGCGCTGGGTCATGCTGGGTCCTGTCGAACTGCCGGTTGACGCATGACTAGGTTGCGGCGCAACAAAGGGCAAGCGCGAGCCGGATCGACACGAATAGCAAAAATTTGTCGTCGAGTGCTTGATACGCGCACCAACATGACTCATATTGAGTGCGCGGGACCGGGCCCCTCTGGCGCGGCACGCTGGCCCCCTTAGGGCAGCTTGCCTCGTGATGTCGGACCGCATCGGATGACGCCGATGTCTGGGCCCGGGTTCCTCCCCCCTCATCCCCCGACACCGTTCAGGCTCGGCGCATCCGATCGAAGCAAACTTCGTTTCGAAAGGGAGCATTCACATGCCCGACACCGTATTCCGTTTGATGGAACGCCATCAGAAGCTCGACGAGCATCTGCGCCGCGCGCAATCGCGCAAGTTCCCCGACCCACTGGAGATCGTGCGGCTGAAAAAGCTGAAGCTCGCCATCAAGGACCGGCTGAGCCGGCTGATGAAGAGACGGACCGTGACGCCGTCCATCCACTAGGTTTCGCAAGGGTGCCGGCGTGCCATCGGTACGCCGGCGCACTTCATCTGCAATATTCCGGATAACGAAAGTCCTGTCAGTGGATTTCCTGTTTCTCGATTGGCTGGGTACCCCAGTCTGGTTCTGGCTGGCCTTCGCAGCCCTCGTTCTGGCGTTGACCGCGTTCGATCTCGGTATCCTGCACAAGGAAGATCGGGAAATGGGCGTGCGGGAATCGCTCCTCCTCTCCGCGTTCTACATCTCGGTCGCGCTCGCCTTCGGCCTGTGGGTCTGGATGGAAAAAGGCGCGGATCTCGGCATGAAGTATTATACCGGGTTCTTCATCGAAAAGGCGCTGTCGATCGACAACGTCTTCGTGATCTCGCTGATTTTCGGTTTCTTCGCGATCCCGCGCCAATACCAGTACCGTGCCCTCCTGTGGGGTATCCTTGCCGTCATTTTCCTGCGCGGGGCGATGATCGCGGCCGGCGCCGCACTGGTGCAGGAATTCTACTGGACCCTGTACATCTTTGCCGCGTTCCTGATCGTCACTGGCCTGCGGATGCTATGGGTTGCCGATCACGAACCCGACATCGGGAAGAACCCGCTGGTTCGCTGGATCTCCCGCCACATGCGAGTGACGAAGACCCATCACGGCCCGAAATTCCTCGTCAGGGAACCGGACGGCAGCACAGGCAGGATCGGCTGGGCGGCAACGCCCCTGCTGCTGTCCCTTGTCGTCATCAATATCGCCGACATCGTGTTCGCAGTGGACTCGGTCCCGGCGATCTTCGCGATCACCACCGATACCTTCATCGTCTATACGTCCAACATCATGGCGATCCTCGGGCTGCGGGCGCTCTATTTCGCGCTCGCGGCGATGGTGCATCGCTTCCACTATCTCAAATACGCCCTGGCGCTCGTGCTGGTGTTCATCGGCGCGAAGATATTCATCGGGGATTTCCTGACCGATAACGGCAAGGTGCCACCCGCCATCAGCCTGGGCGTGACTTTCGCCTTGATCCTGGGCGGCGTGCTCTGGTCACTTTGGAAGACCCGCAACGAAGGGCAGAGCGTGGCGGGATGATTCCCGCCAGCCTGCCCCGCCACGTCAGGCGTCGATCAGGTCCCGATCCAGTTCGCCAGCGCGGTTCTGGATGAAGTTGAAGCGGTGTTCGGGATTACGGCCCATCAACTGGTCGACCAGTTCCTTCACCGCCGCGCGCTGTTCGAACTCGGGAGGCAAGGTGATGCGGATCAGCCCGCGCGTTTGCGGGCTCATGGTGGTTTCGCGCAATTGCTGCGGGTTCATTTCGCCAAGGCCCTTGAAGCGCGCGACTTCGACTTTCTTGCCCTTGAACACGCTCGCTTCCAGTTCGGCACGATGCGCATCGTCGCGGGCATAGGCGCTCTCCTTGCCGGCGGTCAGGCGGTAGAGCGGAGGCTGAGCGAGGAACAGGTGCCCGCGCCGCACCACTTCCGGCATTTCCTGGAAGAAGAACGTCATCAGGAGCGTGGCGATATGCGCCCCGTCGACGTCGGCGTCGGTCATGATGATGATCCGGTCGTAGCGCAGGTTTTCCGGGTCGCAATCCTTGCGGCTGCCGCAGCCGAGCGCGAGAATCAGGTCGGCGATTTCCTGGTTGGCGCGGATCTTGTCGGCACTGGCCGAAGCGACGTTGAGGATCTTGCCGCGGATCGGCAGGATCGCCTGCGTCTTGCGGTCGCGCGCCTGCTTGGCGCTGCCGCCCGCGCTGTCGCCTTCGACAATGAACAGCTCGGTTTCGCCGTCGCCTTCGCCCGAACAGTCGGTCAGCTTGCCGGGCAGACGCAGCTTCTTGGCATTGGTCGCGGTCTTGCGCTTGACCTCGCGCTCGGCCTTTCGGCGCAAGCGTTCGTCCATCCGCTCCATCACCTGGCCGAGCAGCGCCTTGCCGCGTTCCATGTTGTCGGCAAGGAAGTGGTCGAAATGGTCGCGCACCGCGTTTTCGACGAGCCGGGCGGCTTCCGGGGACGTCAGCCGGTCCTTGGTCTGGCTCTGGAACTGAGGGTCGCGGATGAAGACGGAGAGCATGACTTCCGCGCCCGTCATCACGTCGTCGGCGGAAATGTCCTTGGCCTTCTTCTGCCCGACGAGATCGCCGAAGGCGCGCAGGCCCTTGGCCAAGGCTCCGCGCAGGCCTTGTTCGTGCGTGCCGCCGTCAGGCGTAGGCACGGTGTTGCAGTACCAGCTGGTCGAGCCGTCCGACCACAACGGCCAGGCGATTGCCCATTCCACACGCCCCTGATCGTCGGCGAAATCCTGCCGCCCGGCGAAAGGCTGGCTGGTGACGCATTCGCGGTCCGCGACCTGTTCGGCCAAGTGATCGGCCAACCCGCCCGGGAACTGGAACACCGCCTCCGCCGGAACTTCTTCCGAAGCGAGGCTTTCCGCGCATTTCCAGCGGATCTCGACTCCGGCGAAGAGATAGGCCTTGGACCGGGCGAGGCGGAACAGGCGCGCGGGCTTGAACTGCCGGTCGCCGAAGATTTCCGCATCGGGCGTGAAAGCGACGGTCGTCCCGCGCCGGTTGGGCGTCGCACCCAACTTCTGCAGCGGGCCGAGCGTGACGCCGCGGGCGAATTCCTGCGCATAGAGCTGCTTGTCACGCGCCACCTCGACCCGGGTCAGTTCGGACAGCGCGTTGACCACACTGATGCCCACCCCGTGAAGGCCGCCCGACGTCGCATAGGCCTTGCCGGAAAACTTGCCGCCCGAATGGAGCGTGGACAGGATCACTTCCAGCGTCGACTTGCCCGGAAACTTGGGATGCTCGTCCACCGGAATCCCGCGCCCGTTGTCGCTGATGGTCAGGCGGTTGCCTTCGCCCAGCGAAACCTCGATCCGCGTGGCGTACCCCGCCACCGCTTCGTCCATCGCGTTGTCGAGCACTTCGGCGGCGAGATGGTGGAGCGCCCGCTCGTCCGTCCCCCCGATGTACATGCCGGGGCGCCGCCGGACAGGCTCCAGCCCTTCCAGCACCTCGATCGCGGAAGCATCGTAGTCGCCGCCGCCGGAAGGCAGCTTGTCGAACAGGTCGTCATTCATGACGATGCCATAACCCGCGGATTCACGGGCGTTCAAGCACCGATCCCAGGTTATCGTCAGTCGTCGAAGCGGGACGGGGCGGGGGAAACGACATTGATCGTGCCGTTGCCCACCTTGCGCACTTCCATCGCCCGTTCGCCAACCCCGCTCGACAGGAAGCGGAACGGGCCATCGACCCCCAGGAAGCCGCCCTTGTCGAGCAGTTTGTCGGCCGGGAAGCTGGTCCCGGGTTTCCAGTCGCGCGCGATCTTGAGAGTCAGCAGGACGGCATCGTAGCCGAGGGTGGAAATCCGGTAGGGCTGGCTGCCGAAGCGGGCCTTGTAGCTCTTGGCGAACTGCTTGTAGCGCCCGTCGGATACGGCGGAGAACAGCGCCCCGCGCAACGAGGGGCTGGCCGTAACGCTTGCTTCTCCGCTCCACAGCTCGGTGCCGAGGATCTGGGCCTTCCCGGAGAACTGGGTCGCCGCGAGGGACGACAGCCGCGCGCCGTCGGCGACCAGTACGGAATCGAAGCCGCCCTTGGCCTCCAGCCGCTTGGCCGCTTCGACGATATTGCTGCTGCCACGTTCGTATTTCTCGACCGCCATCAGCGCCCCGCCATCGCGCAGGACAGCACTGGACAGGGCCAGTTCCGCCTGACGCCCGTACTCACCGTTGGGGACGAGTGCGGCAAAGCGGCGCGATCCCTGCGCAAAGGCGTAGTCGACCGTGCGGCTGATCGACTGCCCGGGAATGTGCCCCATCAGGAACACATCGCGCGAGGCGCTGGTAACGTCGTTGGAGAAGCTTATCAGCGGAACCCGCCTGCGCCGCACCACCTTGACGATATCGCCGGTCTTCTCGCCCAGCAGCGGCCCCAGGATCAGGCGGTTGCCGTCGGCAATCGCCTTGGCCGCAGCGCTCCCGGCACCGGTGGCCGTGTCGTAGGTCGTGATCCGGAGATTACTGGCATTGGTATCGAGCAAGGCCATGGTCGTGGCATTGGCGATCGATTGGCCGACATCGCCGTTGGTGCCCGTCAACGGAACCAGCAGTGCGATCCGGTGGCGGCCGTCGTCTTCCGGCAGGGCCGTCGCCTCCGGCCCTTCGACTGGCTTGGTGGGCTGGGTCCCCTTGGGAATGACAGCGCAGCCGGCCAGCAATACCGTGCCCAGCGCCAGTGCGAATCCCCGCCGATCGAACCGCATATCCATCTTCACTTGCCGCTCCGTGCCAGTCTGGTCCAAGAGGCTCATCGTGACAGACGAACCATTAGCCCCAGGCCTCTATATAGTCGCAACCCCGATTGGCAATCTCGGGGACATAACATTGCGGGCAGCCGATACCCTGACGCGTTGCGATGCAATCGCCTGCGAAGATACGCGGGTGACAGCCAAGCTGCTGCGCCACCTCAACCTGCACAAGCCGCTCTGGCGCTACGACGATCACAGCAGCGAGGACGACCGGCGGCGCCTGATCGACGCCATGCGGGACAAGGCCGTGGCGCTAGTGTCCGACGCGGGAACGCCGCTGATTTCCGACCCCGGCTATCGCCTCGTGCGCGCCGCCCGGGAAGAAGGGCTGGCCGTCACCAGCCTGCCGGGACCGAGCGCGGCGATCGTCGCCCTGACGCTTTCCGGCCTGCCGAACGACCGCTTCCTGTTTGCCGGCTTCCTGCCGGTGAAGGACAAGGCACGGGGCGATACGCTGGCGGAACTGGCGCGGGTTCCAGCCACATTGGTGTTCTACGAAAGCGCGCAAAGGCTGGTGAAGACGCTGGAGGCGATTGCCGCGGCATTGCCGGGACGGGACGTCGCCGTCGCCCGCGAACTGACCAAACTGCACGAGGAATGCCGCACGGGATCGCCGCAAGACCTTGCCGCCCACTACACGGCCCATCCGCCCAAGGGCGAAATCGTGCTGATGGCGGGGCCGCCCGGAGAAGCCGAAAGCGGCGAGACCGACGTGGACGCGCTTCTCATTGCGGCGATGGTGCACGACAAGCCCTCGCAGGCGGCCGCGCAAGTCGCCAAGGCCTCCGGGCTCGACCGCAAGGCGCTCTATGCGCGTGCGATGGAACTGAAACCGCACGGAAACCCCAAGGCGTGAGCCGGGCAGAACGGGAACGGCAGGGCAGGCGGGCAGAAAGCCTCGCCGCGTGGTTCCTGCGCCTGAAAGGCTGGCACATCCTGGCCCGGCGTGTCCGCAATCCGCATGGGGAAGTGGACCTGATCGCACGGCGCAGGCGCATGGTGGTCTTCGTCGAGGTCAAGTGGCGCAACACGGCAGCCGGGCTGGATCATGCCATCGACGCCTACCGCCTGCGCCGGGTCGCGGCGGCCGCGCAGGCCGTTGCCCATCGCTACGTACAGACAGGCGACGACATGCGGATCGATGTCCTGCTGCTTGCGCCGGGGCGTTTCCCGCGCCACATCGTCAACGCATACCAGCCATAGCGGCTGCCAGAGGGGAATTTCATGACCTTGCGCGTCGCAGTCCAGATGGACCCGCTCGAATCGATCAATATCGCGGGCGATTCCACCTTCGCCCTGATGCTGTCCGCACAGGAACGCGGATACGAACTGCTCCACTACGATGTCGGCGCGCTGACGCTGGACGAGGACAACCGGCTGAACGCACTTGCCCACCCGGTTCGGGTGCAGCGCGTGGCCGGCAATCACTACGAACTGGGGGAAGCCCGGCGGATCGATCTCGGCCGCGACGTCGATGTCGTGCTCATGCGGCAGGACCCGCCCTTTCACATGGGCTATATCACCGCCACGCACCTGCTCGAACGGATCGAGGACGAAACGCTGGTGGTCAACAACCCGGTCAGCGTGCGCAACGCCCCGGAAAAGGTCTTCGTCCTCGATTTTCGCCACTTCATGCCGCCGACGCTGGTGACGCGCAGCGTGGATGAAGCCAAGCGCTTCATGGCGAAGCACGGCGCCATCGTGATGAAGCCCATCCACGGCAACGGCGGCAAGGCGATCTTCCGCGTGCCGGCGGAAGGGGACAACCTTTCCGCGCTGTTCGAAGTGTTCAACCAGACCTGGCCCGAACCGCATATGCTCCAGCCTTTCCTGCCCGAAGTGGCGCAGGGCGACAAGCGCATCGTGCTGGTCGACGGCGAAGTGGCGGGCGCGATCAACCGCAAGCCGGGGGAAGGGGAGTTCCGCAGCAACCTCGCGGTCGGCGGCTCGGCCGAGAAGACCGCGCTCACCCCGCGCGAGGAGGAAATCTGCGCCGTGCTGGGCCCCAGACTCAAGGAACTGGGCCTGATCTTCGTCGGCATCGACGTGATCGGCGGCCAGTGGCTGACGGAAATCAACGTTACCAGTCCGACCGGTATCGTCGCCATCGACCGCTTCAACGGCACGGATACCAGCGCGATGATCTGGGATGCGATCGAACGGCGGCTAGGCAAGTAATCGGGCCGCCAGGTCAGGCTATCATCCCCAGCCGTCGTCCCCCCTGGTCGCATAGCTGGATTCCTTGTTGGCATCCCCCAACGCGGCATTCTTCATCTGAGTCAGGCGATCGCCCTGGAACCAGATTACCAGCGCGACGATCGCAATACCGAAGAGCACCTTCTTGAACATGGTCCTGCTCCTCCAATGGCTATTGGCGGAGATGGTATCACGGAATGGTAAAAACCGGGTTATGACGCGGAAAGCGGGCGTTTAGCCCCGCTCCCGCGGATGCGCATTGCGATAGGTGTCGAGCAATTTCGCAGCATCGACCTTGGTGTAGATCTGGGTCGAACCGAGGCTCGCATGGCCGAGCAGCTCCTGTAGCGAACGCAAATCCGCCCCCGCGCCCAGCAGGTGCGTGGCAAAGCTGTGCCGCAGGGCGTGCGGCGTGGCGGTGGAGGGAAGGCCCAGCGCCACCCGGGCGCGAGCCATCGCCTTCTGCACCATGCCTTGCGACAGTGGCCCGCCTTTGGCTCCGCGAAACAGCGGATCGCCGCGCCCCATCGGCCAGGGCGAACGGCGCACGTAATCCTCCACCCCGGCACGAACGATGGGCAGGAGCGGGACCATCCGCTGCTTGTTGCCCTTGCCGGTGACGAGCAGCGTCTCGCCCAGCGGCAGGTCCGCACCCGTCAGCGACAGCGCTTCGGCAATGCGCAGCCCTGCGCCGTACATCAGCAGCAACACCGCCCGGTCGCGCGCGCCGATCCAGTCTTCGCTCGCGCTGTCGGCCACTGTCGCGGCCAGGCTTTCCGCGTCGTCCGGCGTGACCGGGCGCGGCAGGCCCTTCTTGATCCGGGGGCCGCGCAAGCGCGGCGGCGTGGCGTCCTCCATCCCCGCCTGCGCGCGGGCGAACGAGACGAAAGCCTTGAGCGCGGACAGCTCGCGCGCGGCGGAAACATTGCCGATCCCCTCCATCCGGCGCGCAGCCAGTTGGGTTCGCAGGGCAGGGCCATCCATCCGGGCAAGGGCCGCCCATTCGATCTCGCCTGTCCGGTCGAGCAGGCGGGCAGCAGTCGCGACATAGGCGCGCACGGTGTGCGG
>JAQVEQ010000300.1 GCA_028697875.1 Novosphingobium sp.
CTCTTCCGATCTCCGCCACTTTTTCCATGCTGCCGTCGAGCCCGCGCATGATGAACACCGGGCGGCCGTCCTTCAGGTAGAGGCTGACCCCGGCGTGGCCATCGCCCGATGCGAAGATCGCACCCGTTTCCCTGCCGCTGGCCAGAGTCAGGTCGGCCGTCATGCGGTAGGAAAGGTTGAGCACGGGAGGTGCGGCGAAGGGGGAAACGCGCGCGGCGGGACCATCGAAATGCCAGATGCCGTCGCGTTTGGCGAAATCGGCCTGTGCCTTGGCGGTCATGTCGGCGACCCCGGCACTGGCATTGTCGATCGGATCGACGTGATAGTGCTGGGCCTGCTCCGCGAACAGGCGGGCCATGGCCGCGACGCGATCGGGATACTTGGCGGCGAGATCGTGGGCCTCGCCAGGGTCCTTCGCGAGATTGTAGAGTTCCCACGGTTCGTCGGGCTTGGTCGCCAGGGAAAAGTCCCACGTCTTGGTCCGGTGAGTGGTCACGATGGCCCAGTTCTTTTCCCACAGACCCTTGTTGCCGAAGATTTCGACATATTGCGCCCGGTCCGGATCTCCGGCCTTGGAGTCGGTGAAACTGGCCATCATGCTGCGCCCTTCCATGGGCACCTGCTTCACATTGTGGACGCGCTCCGCCAGCGGGACCTTGGCCGCTTCCAGAATCGTCGGCGCAAGGTCGGTGACATAGGCGAACTGCCGGCGCAGTTCCCCGCGCGCGGCGATGCCCCTGGGCCATGCGACGATCAGGGGCACATGCGTGCCGCCTTCGTGCGCGGTCTGCTTGTAGTAGCGATAGGGCGTGTTCCCGGCGACGGCCCAGCCGAACGCATAGTGCGGGAAGGTTTCCGGGCCGCCCCAACGGTCGAGGAACGGCATGTTGTCCGCGTCGCTCGCAATCATGCCGTTCACGAAAAGGTGTTCGTTGTACATGCCGGAATAAGCGCCTTCGCCGCTGGCGCCATTGTCCGACGTGATGACGACGATCGTGTTGTCCAGTTCCCCGCGCGCTTCCAGCCGGTCGAGAATGCGCCCGAACTGGGCGTCCGCATGGCTCAGTGCCGCGGCGAAGGCTTCCATCTGCCGGGCATAGAGCCGCTTCTGGTCCGCGCTGAGGCTGCTCCACGCGGGCATGCCTTCGGGACGGGGGGCAAGCTCGGTGCCGGGCGGGACGAGGCCCTGTGCGATCTGCTTTTTCAGGATCCGTTCGCGTGCGGCGTCCCAGCCCATGTCGAACCGCCCCTTGTAGCGTGCGATCCAGTCTGCCGGGGCATGGTGCGGGGCATGGGCGACGCCGGTTGCCCAATACATGAAGAACGGGGTTTGCTTGTCGCGGGCGCCCCGTCCGTCGATCATCGCGATGGCGCGGTCGGCTAGGTCGGTGCTGAGGTGGTAATCCGGGGTGTCCGGCGTCGGGATCGGCGTATTGTCGCGCGTCAGCAAGGGATGCCAGTTGTCGGTTTCCGACTGGAGGAAGCCGTAATAGCGGTCGAACCCCTGGCCCAGCGGCCAGCGCTCGAATGGGCCGGAGCCGGAGAGCTCGCTCATCGGGTAATGGTCCCACTTGCCGAGTGCGAATGTCTCGTACCCGCCCTGGCGCAGGTTCTCCGCCACGGTTCCCGCGTCCGCAGGAAGTTGGGCGTCATAGCCGGGATAGGGGCGGGCGAAGGCGACATGGCCGCCGATATGCACGCTGTGCGGGTTGCGCCCGGTGAGGAAGGCGGCGCGGCTGGCCGAACAGATCGGCGCGGTGTGATAGTTGGAATAGCGCAGGCCCATCCGCGCCACGCGGTCGATATTGGGCGTGTCGATCAATCCGCCGAAACATGCGAGCTGGGCGAAGCCGACATCGTCCAGCATCCATACCAGCACGTTGGGACGTTGTTCCGCCGGTGCGGGGGGCGGGGCCTGCACCTGCGGCGCGGCGTCGCTTCCGGCCATGGCCGGGGCGAGGGGCATGGCCAGGCACGCGGCCATGGTCACTGCCGATACGATCGTGTTGCTTTTCATCCCCTGTTCCTCTCCGCTATTTTGAAGTGTCTGCGCGCAAGGCAGCCGCCATCATCTCCAGTGTCTGTTTGAACAGCGTCCCGGCGCGTTCTCCATCGCCGTTGCCCTCGTGGTCGATGAGCTGGAGGGTCGCCATGACCATGGAGAGGGCGAGTTGCAGGCGGGTGTTGAAGGCCTTGTCGAACGGGTCTGCCCCGCACATCCCCGCGATGCGGGCGGCGATGGCGTTGGTCGCTTCGAACTCCGGGGCCAGCGCGGCGCGCAACGGCAGGCGGCCGGAACGGAAGACTCCGTCGATGAAAGCCGCGTAGCTGTGGCGGCCGTTGCGGTCGACCTGTTCGAGGAAAGGACGGCACAGGACATCGAGCAGGGCGATGAGATCGCCGCCGGTCCCGGTCCGGTCGGCCTGCGACAGCAAGTCCGCGCGGCGTAGGTCGATGGATGCCAGGCGCTGGCGGAAGATGGCCATGACCAGCGCGTCCTTGGTGCCGAAGTGATAGGCGACGACATTGGTATTGGCCGAGCCGATGGCCGAGCCGATTTCCCGCAGCGAAACCCCGTCCACCCCGGCCCGGGCGAACAGGATCTCCGCCTCGTCGATCAGGGCCGCGCGAGTCGCTTCGGCGCGCGGATCGGAGCGTGTGCGGCGCTGCGCGTTCATGGGCGGCTTTCGCGATTCCGGAAGGCGCGGCGCACTGGAGGGGCGGAATTCATCTGGGCACATTTAATGCATATGAATTAAATATCAAGAAGCCGCCTTCCACGGCTGCTTCCAGGAGATGGGCGGTGGACAGACGCGTGCCTGCGCGTGCATTGGATGGGCCGATTCCGTCCAACGATCCTGGAGATGCCGATGAGTGGGCCCAAGCTGTTCGAACCGATCCGCATCGGTTCGCTGGAACTGCGCAACCGCATCGTCA
>JAQVEQ010000074.1 GCA_028697875.1 Novosphingobium sp.
GCGCCGGATCGCGGCTTGCGGGCAAGTGGCGCTGCGTATCGACGTTGGCAAAGAGCGATCCGTTCCATGGCAGGTCTTGTCCGTGTAGGAAAATGCCGTTTGGCCGTCTCGGTGGCGGGGAGGGGGCGTTCAGCGCCCCTTCCACTCCGCCGCGCGCTTTTCGACGAAGGCGGCCATGCCTTCGGCCTTGTCCTCGGTCGCGGTCAGGATCTGGAACAGCCGCCGTTCGTGCAGCAGCCCCTGGTCCAGCGTCGTCTCGAACGCGGCGTTGACCATTTCCTTGTTCACCATCGCGGCCATCGGCGGCATCGAGGCGATCGTCGCGGCCGTCTTCAGCGCATCCTCGACCAGATCCGCCAGCGGCACGATCCGCGCGACAAGGCCGGAACGTTCCGCCTCTTCGGCATCCATCATCCGGCCGGTCAGGCACATTTCCATCGCCTTGGCCTTGCCCACGGCGCGGGTCAGGCGCTGGCTGCCGCCCATGCCGGGCGCGACGCCCAGCTTGATTTCCGGCTGGCCGAACCTGGCCGTATCCGCCGCGATGATGAAGTCGGCCATCATCGCCAGTTCGCACCCGCCGCCCAGGGCGAAGCCGTTGACCGCCGCGATCCACGGCTTGCGGACTTTCTTGACCAGATCGGCGGTCCAGCCGGCGAAGAAATCCTGAAGGAAGAAGTCGGCAGCGGGCTTGTCCGCCATTTCCTTGATGTCGGCGCCTGCGGCAAAGGCCTTGTCGCCCGAACCGGTCAGCACCGCGCAGCGTTGTGCCGGATCGGCCTCGAACTTTCCGAAGGCGTCGATCAGCTCGTCGAGCACCTGGCTGTTGAGCGCGTTCAGCGCCTTGGGCCGGTTGAGCGTGATGAGCGTGACGGCGCCACGGGTTTCGACCAGGATCGTTTCGTATTGGGCCACTTCCAACTTCTCCAAGTTCGTCACCCTGAACTTGTTTCAGGGTCCATTTCTCCCGATCAGGCCGCCGTGCCCGGGGCACGATGGATGCTGGAAGCGAAGCTGTGCTTGCACAACCAAGTCCAGCAGGACGGCTGACCTACAGGGGGTGCCATTCTTCATCTTCAGGCAGCGGCGCGAAGACGGCTTCGACCATCTCTTCGCTTACGCCTTCGGGGGCGGCGGGCTGCCATTGCGGATCGCCCGTCTTGTCGACCAGCAGGGCGCGCACGCCTTCGGCAAAATCGGGCAGCATGATCGCCCGGCCCGCCGCGCGGTATTCCATCGCCATGTTTTCGGCGAAAGTCCCGGCCGCGCCGCCCAGCTGGAGCTGGCGCAGCACCAGCTTGCAGGTCATCGGGCTCTTGGTGCCGAGCGTCTTCAATTCCTTGCCCGCCCATTCGCTGCCGTCGGCCGTCAGCGCGGCGAGGATGTCCTCGAACACGTCCGATGCGAACAGGCGGTCGATGTTGTCCTTGTTCCCGGCCAGACGCGGGGCGGGGGGCTCGGCCGACAGTTCGGCAAGGATGGCCTCGATCCGGTCGGGCTGGGCGACGATCCGCGCCTTGGCTTCGGCCAGCGCGTCGCTCGGCAGGTAGTGGCTGGCCAGCCCCGCCCAGAGGCATTCCGAACCGTCGAGCCGCGCGCCCGTCAGCCCGAGGAACTGGCCGATCCGCCCCGGCAGGCGCGAGAGGTACCAGCCGCCGCCGACATCGCAGATCAGGCCGATGCCCGTTTCCGGCATGGCGAAACGGGTATTCTCGGTTGCCACCCGGTACTTCGCCGGCTGCGAAATGCCGACGCCGCCGCCCATCGTGATCCCGTCCATCATGGCGACGATCGGCTTGGGGAACGTGAACATCAGGTGGTTGAGACGGTATTCGGTGTGGAAGAAGCGCCGGCCCAGCGCCCCGCCGTCTTCCAGCGCCGATCCGCGCATCAGCACGACATCGCCCCCGGCGCAGAAACCGCGTCCTTCGGCATGGTCCACGATCACGGCTTCGATGGCCGGATCGTCGCGCCATCCGGCGAGTGCGGCCAGCATCGCCTCGCACATCGGCAGGGTCAGAGAATGGATCGCCTTGGGCCGGTTGAGGGAAATGTGCCCGACCTTGCCATGCACGTGGATATGGACTTCGTCTGTCATTTCTTCGCCCGTCAGTCGCGCAGGAGGTCGCGGCCCACGATCAGGCGCATGATCTCGTTGGTCCCTTCGAGGATCGAATGGACCCGCAAGTCGCGCCAGATCCGTTCGATCGGGTAATCCATCAGGTAGCCGTAGCCGCCGTGGAGCTGGAGCGCGCGGTCGACCACGCGGCTGCCGGTTTCGGTGGCGATCATCTTGGCCATGGCGGCAAACCGCGTCTTGTCCGGCGCTTCGTTCGTGACCTTGCTCGCCGCGAGATAGAGCAGCGCGCGCGCGGCCTCCAGCTCTGCCGCCATTTCGGCCAGCTTGAACTGGGTGTTCTGGAAATCGGCAATGGCCTTGCCGAATTGCTTGCGTTCCCTGGTATAGGCCACGGCCTCGTCCAGCGCGCGCTGTGCGCCACCCAGCGAACAGGCCCCGATGTTGAGCCGCCCGCCATCGATCCCGATCATCGCGATCTTGAAGCCGTCCCCTTCCGCGCCGAGCAGGTTTTCCACCGGCACGCGGGCATCTTCGAGGATGAGCTGCGCGGTCGGCTGCGAATGCCAGCCGAGCTTGCGTTCCTGCGCGCCGAAGCTGACGCCGGGCATGTCCTTCTCGATCACGAGGCAGGAAATGCCTTTCGCCCCGTCCTCGCCGGTGCGGACCATGGTGACGTAGACCTGGTTTTCGCCGCCGCCGGATATGAACTGCTTCGATCCGTTGACCACGTAATGGTCACCGTCGCGCACGGCCCTGGTCTTCAACGCCGCCGCGTCGGAGCCGGAACCGGGTTCCGTCAGGCAGTAGCTCGCCATCATGTCCATCGGCACGAGCGCGGGCAGGTATCTGGCCTTGAGCGCGTCCGAGCCGAAGCGGTCGATCATCCAGCTCGCCATGTTGTGGATCGAGATGAAGGCGCTGGTCGAAGGGCAGCCATAGGCCATCGCCTCCATGATCAGCGCCGCTTCGAGCCGGCCGAGGCCGATCCCGCCCGATTCCTCGCTGACATAGATCCCGCCGAAGCCAAGCTGCGCCGCCGCGCGGAGCGTCTCGCGCGGGAACAGGTGCTTCTCGTCCCACTGGGCCGCATGGGGGGTGATGGCATCGGCGGTGAAACGCCGCGCCATGTCCTGAATGGCCAACTGGTCTTCAGTGAGGGCGAAGGGATCGGTCATGGTGTTCGGTCTTACCCAATCGTGGGAATCACGAAGGCATTGCTACCATCCCCGCCGCCGTCCGGCCAACGCGCGGTGACGGTCTTGATCTTGGTCCAGAACTTCACGCCTTCCGTGCCGTGCTGGTTGGTGTCGCCGAAGGCGCTGCGCTTCCAGCCGCCGAAGGTGTGATAGGCGACCGGCACCGGGATCGGCACGTTCACGCCGACCATGCCGACATTGACCCGCGCGGCGAATTCGCGCGCGGCGTGGCCGTTGCGGGTGAAGATGGCGACGCCGTTGCCGTACTGGTGCTTGCTCGGCAGCGAGAGCGCGGTTTCGAAGTCCGGCGCGCGCACGATCTGCAGCACGGGGCCGAAGATCTCGTTGCGGTAGCTGTCCATGTCCGGCGTCACGTGGTCGATCAGCGTCGGGCCGACGAAGAAGCCGTTTTCGTGACCCTGCAAGGTGAAGCCGCGCCCGTCGACGGCGATCTCGCCGCCTTCCTCGGCGCACCTGGCGATCCAGCCTTCGACCTTTTCCTTGTGCGCCTGCGTCACCACCGGGCCGTAATGCGCTTCCGCGTCGGTCGAGATGCCGACCCTGAGCGCTTCGATCGCCGGGATCAGCTTGGCCTTGAGCCGTTCGGCGGTGTCGTCGCCCACCGGGACCACGACCGGCAGGGCCATGCAGCGTTCGCCGGCCGAGCCGAAAGCGGCCCCGGCCAGGTCGTTCACCACCTGGTCGAGATCGGCGTCGGGCATGACGATGCCGTGGTTCTTGGCCCCGCCCATCGCCTGCACGCGCTTGCCGGCGGCGACGCCGCGGTTGTAGACGTAGTGGGCGATGTCGGACGAACCGACGAAGCTGACGCCGCCGATCGCCGGGTGGTCGAGGATCGCGTCGACCATTTCCTTGTCGCCGTGGACGACCTGCAGCACGCCTTCGGGCGCGCCCGCTTCCAGCATCAGCTCCGCCAGCCGCACGGGGACCGACGGATCGCGTTCGCTGGGCTTGAGAATGAAGCAGTTGCCGCAGGCGATGGCGACGCCGAACATCCACATCGGGATCATGGCCGGGAAATTGAACGGGGTGATGCCCGCGCCGATGCCGATCGGCTGGCGCATGGAGAACACGTCGATCCCGGGACCGGCGCCTTGCGTGTATTCGCCCTTCAGGACGTGGGGGATGCCGCAGGCGAATTCGATCACTTCGAGCCCGCGCTGGATGTCGCCCTTGGCGTCGGCGATGACCTTGCCGTGTTCGGCCGACAGCATGTGGGCCAGCGCATCCATGTTGGCTTCGACCAGTTCCTTGAACTTGAACATCACACGCGCGCGGCGTTGCGGATTGGTCCCGGCCCAGGCCGGCTGGACGGCCAGCGCGGCGGCCACCGCCTTGTCGAGCAGGGCGGCGTCGCCTAGCGCGACCTGCGCCTGTACGCCGCCGTTGTTCGGGTCGAATATGTCGCCCTTGCGCGCCGCGGGCGCGCCGGGGCCTCCAACGATGAAATGGTCGATTTGCCTCATCGGGCCGCTTCCTCTCGATTCCTCGGGTTTGTCCTGACCTGCACCCTAGGATTGATGCAGACAAGCAGTAATATTGCGACTATGACCTGCAAATATGCAGGGTGTGGACTGGAGCGACTATCAGGCCTTCCTCGCCATCGCGCGGGCCGGGCAACTGGCGCGTGCGGCGGCGGCCCTGCGGGTCGATGCGACCACGGTCGGGCGGCGCCTGCGCCGGCTGGAGGCGCGGCTGGGCGCGACCCTGTTCGAACAGACGCGCGAGGGGCAGGTCCTGACCGAAGCGGGCGAAAGATTGCTCGCCGCGGTGGAGCAGATGGCCCAGGCCGCTTCGGGCATCAGCGAGGAAAGCGGGGACGGCGGGCTTTCCGGCACGTTGCGGATCAGTGTGTCGGAAGGCTTCGGCACGTGGTTCCTGGCCAATCGCCTGCCCGAATTTGCCGATTCCCATCCCGGCCTGACACTCGACCTCGTCGCCAGCACCGGCTTCCTCAGCCCGTCCAAGCGCGAGGCGGACATCGCGGTCGTCCTGTCCCGCCCCAAGGCGGGGCCGGTGATCGCGCGCAAGCTGTCGGACTATGCCCTGCGCCTCTATGCCTGCCCGGCCTACCTGGCGGAGGCGGGAACGCCCGGCCGCGCGGCCGACCTTGCCCAGGGGCACCGGCTGGTCGGCTATATTCCCGATCTGCTCTATGCGCCCGAATTGCGCTACCTCGACGAAATCCACCCGGGCCTTGCCGCCACGATCCGGTCGTCCAGCATCAGCGCGCAGCAGCGCCTGCTGGCGCAAGGGGCGGGGATCGGCGTGCTGCCCTGCTTCATGGGCGACGGCGATCCGGCGCTGGTGCCGGTCCTGCCCGAGCGGCGGATCGCGCGCACGTTCTGGATCGTCACGCACAAGGATACGCACAACCTGGCGCGAGTCCGGGCAGGCGCCAAATGGCTGGCGGAGACGGTGGCGCAGCACCGCGCCCTGCTGCTCCCCGGAGACTGACCGGCACCGCGCGCAGTTGAAATCCGCTTCCATTGGCGGCAAGGGCCATGCAAATCGAACGCTCGTTGTACAATTCGGCGAAGCGTCCGGAGACGGAAGGACACGCGACCATGGCCATCAAGACCCGCATTACCGAACTGCTCGAAATCGAACATCCGATCGTCCAGGGCGGGATGCAGAACGTCGGCAAGGCCGAACTGGCGAGCGCGGTGTCGAACGCGGGCGGCCTCGGCATCCTTACCGGCCTGACCCAGCCGAGCCCCGAGGCGCTGCGCGAAGAGATCGAGCGTTGCCGGTCGATGACCGACAAGCCCTTCGGCGTGAACCTGACCGTCCTGCCGACGATCAATGCGCCCGATTACGGCGCCTATGCCCAGGCGGTGATCGACGGCGGGGTGAAGATCCTCGAAACCGCCGGTTCGCCCGCGGTTCGCGAGATCTGGCAGATGGTCAAGCCGCACGGGATCAAGATCCTCCACAAGTGCACCGCCGTGCGCCACGCGCTCTCGGCGGAAAAACACGGTGTGGACGTGATCTCGATCGACGGCTTCGAATGCGCCGGGCATCCGGGCGAAGACGACATTCCCGGCCTGATCCTGATCCCGGCCGCGGCCGACAAGGTGAAAATCCCGCTGCTGGCCAGCGGCGGCTTCGGCGACGGGCGCGGGCTGGCGGCGGCGCTGTCGCTCGGGGCCGAAGGGATCAACATGGGCACCCGCTTCTGCGCCACCAGGGAAGCGCCGATCCACGACAACGTGAAGGCCAAATACGTCGAAAACGACGAGCGCGGGACCAACCTGATTTTCCGCAAGTTCAAGAACACCGCGCGCGTGGGCAAGAACGACGTGTCGGACGAAGTGCTGGAAATCAGCGCCAGGCCGGATTCGACTTTCGAGGACATCCGCCATCTCGTTTCCGGCGCCAAGGGGGCCGAAGTGCTCGCGACCGGCGACCTTTCCCAAGGCATCTTCTGGGCCGGGATGGTTCAGGGCCTGATCCACGACATCCCGACCTGCGAGGAACTGGTGACGCGAATCGTCGCCGAAGCCGAAGGGATCATCAAGGACCGCCTCGCCGGAATGGTCGCCTGACAGGGTGCCAATCCGCGCGTTTGCACCGTTTCCCGCTATAGGGATTGTTGCGATGCAGCAATCCCGGTAGACCCCAGCCCATGCGGATCGCCATTGTCGACGAAAGTGCTGCGCGCGCCTCGATCATCGAGGAAGGGCTCGCCACGCTCGACGACTGCGAGATCTTCGTCCTCACCGAGCGCAAGGCGCTCCTGGCGCGGATCGAGGAAATCGGGCCCGATGTCGTCCTGATCGACCTGGGCAACCCGTCGCGCGACGTGCTGGAGGAATATTTCGCGGTCAGCCGCGTGCTCGACCGCCCGATCGCGATGTTCGTCGACGAATCGGACGACGATGCCATTGCCGCCTCGATCGATGCCGGCGTTTCCGCCTATGTCGTCGACGGGCTGGCGTCCAACCGCATCCGTTCGCTGCTCGACCTGGCGGTGCGGCGTTTCAACGCCTTTTCGCGGCTTCAGGCCGACCTTGCCGAAGCCAAGGGCAAGCTGGCCGAGCGCGAGACGATCGACAAGGCCAAGCGCATCCTGATGGACAGCCGCGGACTGTCCGAACCCGATGCCTATGCCGAACTGCGCCGCACGGCGATGAACCAGGGGCGGCGGATCGTGGACATCGCCGAGGCCTTGGTCACTGCGGAAAAACTGATGGGAGGGACACGATGAGTAACGAGCTGACCATCGGATTCCTGCCCCTGGTCGACGCCTGCCTGCCGATCCTCGCCGCCGAACACGGCTTTGCGGAGGAAGAGGGGCTCTCGCTCCGGCTGGTGAAGGACATGAGCTGGGCGACCGTGCTCGACCGGCTGCTCTACGGTCATAGCGACGCGGCGCACATGGTGGCGCCGCTGGCCATTGCCGCGACTCTGGGGCGGGGCCGGCCGGCCCGTCCGCTCGCGGTGCCGTTCGTGCTCGGTCTCAACGGCAATGCCATCACCATGCGCAACGACCTGGCGGAGCGGGTGAATCCCGATGGCGGGCTGGGCGATCCCGTAAAGGTGGGCGCGCGGCTGGCGGAAGTCGCGGCCGAGCGGAGCGCCCGTGGCGATCCGCTGCGCTTCGGTGTGGTCCACCGCTATTCCAGCCACAATTACAAGCTGCGCTATTGGCTGGCCGCCTGCGGCATCCGGCCCGACCGCGATGTCGAGATCATGACGGTCGCGCCGCCTTTCGTGGCCGATGCGCTGGCCGGCGGCGAAGTGGACGGGATCTGCGTGGGCGAGCCTTACAACAGCGTCGCCGTCGAACGCGGCGTGGGCACGATCGTGCTGGCCACGGCCCAGATCTGGCGGCGCGGGGTGGAAAAGGTGCTGGCCGTGCGCGAACCGGTGCTGGAAGCGCGGCGGCCGGAATTCGAGGCACTGGTCCGCGCCCTGCGCGCGGCGGGCCGCCATTTCGTCGATCCGGCCAATTGGGAAACCAATGCGGAGATTCTCGCCCGGCCGAAATATGTCGGCGGCGATGCGAAAATCATCCTGCGTTCCTTGTCCGACCGGCTGGTGCTGAAGCAGGGCGGGGCGCCCGTCCATTATTCCGACTTCATGTTCCAGCACCGCGAGGCGGCTAACTTCCCGTGGGTCAGCCAGGCCGAATGGCTCTACAGCCAGATGGTTCGCTGGGACGGCCTTGCCTATTCGGAGCAGGATGCCCAGGCGGCGGCCCGCGTGTTCCGCCCCGACGTCTACCGCAGCGCACTAAAAGGGACCGGGGATGCCCTTCCGGGCGCCAGTTCCAAAGTCGAAGGCAGCCTTGCCCAGCCGACTGCGGTGACCACGCAGCAGGGCAATATCACGCTGTCGCAAAACACTTTTTTCGACGGGCGGGCCTTCGATCCGGATGACCTTCCGGGGTACCTTGCAAGCCTGCCGTGACCCTGCTGCAACGAGGAATTTCATGCTGCACCGCAAAAATCACTTTACGAGGCAACGGCGAATCGCTTAATAGTCGATCCACCGGAGGACGCCGCCCAAGGCCGGGCGAAGTATCGGCTTCCGGTTCAGTTTTAACATTGCGTGGCAACGGTGCCGCCCGATCTGGTTCGCTCGTCGGACCAAGTCGAGGCGGCTTTTTCGCGTTGTCCGCTGGCATACGGACGGAGCAATATGGACGGGTTCAAGGGGTTCAAGTTCGATCGACGCGGTGTGCTGGCGGCTGTTGCCGCGAGCCTGGCCCTGGCCGGTTGCGGTTCGGGCGGCGGCGATGGCGCGGGCGGCGAAACGGTCGCGGCCGCAGCTGTCGATGGCGCGGTCGAAAAGCCGAACCTCAAGCTCGGCTTCATCAAGCTGACCGACATGGCCCCGCTGGCCATTGCCAAGGAAAAGGGTTTCTTCGCGGAAGAAGGGCTCAACGTCACGCTCGAACCGCAGGCGAACTGGAAGGTCCTGCTCGACGGCGTGATCGGCGGCCAGCTCGACGGGGCGCACATGCTTGCCGGGCAGCCGCTCGCCGCGACGATCGGTTATGGCACCAAGGCCGACCTGATCGCTCCGCTCAGCCTCGATCTCAACGGCAATGCCATTACCCTGTCGAACAAGGTCTGGTCGATGATCGCCCCGACTCTGCCCAAGGGACCGGACGGCAAGCCCAAGCATCCGATTTCGGCCTCGGTCCTGGCCCCGGTGGTCAAGAGCTTCGCCCAGCAGGGCAAGCCGTTCAAGATGGGGATGGTCTTCCCCGTCTCCACCCACAATTACGAACTGCGCTACTGGCTGGCGGCCGGCGGCCTCAACCCCGGTTACTACACCCCGGGCGACGTGGGCGGGACGGTCGATGCCGCTGTCCAGCTTTCCGTCACGCCGCCGCCGCAGATGCCGGCCACGCTCGAAGCCGGGACGATCGAAGGCTATTGCGTGGGCGAGCCGTGGAACCAGGCCGCCGTGTTCAAGAAGATCGGCGTGCCGGTGATTACCGATGACGAGATCTGGCACGACAATCCGGAAAAGGTCTTCGGCCTGCGCAAGGACTTCGCGGAAAAGTATCCGGCGACGACCGCCGCCATGTTGCGCGCGATCATCAAGGCGCAGCAGTGGCTCGACGCCGATGGCGGCAAGAACCGCCCCGAAGCGGTCAAGATCCTCAGCCAGCCCAACTATGTCGGGGCCGACTACGACGTGATCGCCGCTTCCATGACCGGCAAGTTCACGTTCGAGCCGGGCGACACGCGCCCCGCGCCGGGCTTCAACATCTTCTTCGACAAGTTCGCCGGCTACCCGTACTATTCCGACGCCATCTGGTACCTCACGCAGATGCGCCGCTGGGGCCAGATCGCGGAAGACCGGACCGACCAGTGGTATTTCGATACGGCCAAGGCGGTCTATCGTCCCGACCTCTATCTCGCCGCCGCCAAGAAGCTGGTTGCCGATGGCGCGATCCCGGCCGGCAGCGTGCCCGAAACGGACGGTTTCCGGGGCGAACAGGGCGGCTTCATCGACGGCATTACCTATGACGGCAAGCAGCCCAACGCCTATCTCGCCAAGTTCAAGATCGGGCTCAAGCAGGGCCAGAAGGTGACCGCGGCGGGCGTGCAGTAAGCACGCCGCGGGCCACGCAGGACAAGACAGGAGCATGATTCCCATGGCTACCGCTTACGCAGACAGCGCAGCACCGGCTGACGGCACGGCAACCGCCGTGCCTGTCGCCCCGCAGCCCGCCGCGCCGCCCGCCGCGCCGCAGGAGCAGAAAATGCCGGAGTCCAAGCCCGATGCGCTGGCCGAAAAGCTGCGCCCACTGGTCAAGGCAATGGTGGCGCCGGTCACGGGGATCCTGGCCTTCCTGGCCCTGTGGGCCGTGCTTGCTCCGCAAGTGAACACGTCGCTGGGCGCGCTGCCCGGGCCGGTCGAAGTCGCCGGGCAGGGTGCCGCCCTTTACGAGGAATGGAGCGCGGCGAAAGATTCCGAAGCGCAGTTCTATGCCGAACAGGACACGCGCAACGAAGCGGCGGTCGCGGCCGGCAACCCGCAGGCGGTCCGGCACTTCGCATATGCCGGGGCGCCGACTTTCCTCGACCAGATCGTCACTTCGCTCAAGACAGTGGCGCTGGGCTTCGTGCTGGCGACGCTGGTGGCCGTGCCGATCGGCCTGGTCTGCGGCCTGTCGCCGGTGGTCAATGCGGCGATCAATCCGCTGGTCCAGATCATGAAGCCGGTCAGCCCGCTCGCCTGGCTGCCGATCGTGACCATGGTCATTTCCGCGATGATGAGCGGCCCCGATCCGATCCTGCCCAAGAGCTTCGTCATCTCCGCCCTGGTGGTGATGCTCTGCTCGCTCTGGCCGACACTGATAAACACGGCCGTGGGCACGGCCAGCATCGACAAGGACCTGCTCAACGTCGGCCGCGTGCTCAAGCTCGGCTGGTTCGCCAAGCTGACCAAGCTCGTCCTGCCCAGCTCGCTGCCGTACATCTTCACCGGCATGCGCCTGTCGCTGGGCGTGGGCTGGATGGTGCTGATCGCGGCGGAAATGCTCGCCCAGAACCCCGGCCTCGGCAAGTTCGTGTGGGACGAGTTCCAGAACGGCAGTTCGCAGAGCCTCGCGCGGATCATGTTCGCGGTGATCGTGATCGGTTTCATCGGCTTCGCGCTCGACCGGATCATGATGGCGCTCCAGTCGCTCGCTTCCAAGAACCACCAGATCTGAGGGGCGCGTGGGAACCATGACCAGCCAGCCGATCCTTTCCCTGCGAGGCGTCAGCAAGTCCTATTCCGGGCAGAGCGGGGGGACGGCCCATGTGCTCGACGGGATCGATCTCGACGTGCGCGAAGGCGAGTTCATCGCGATCCTCGGCTTTTCCGGCGCGGGCAAGACGACGCTGATCTCGGCCATCGCCGGGCTGGTCGAACCCGACGCGGGCGAGATCCTGCTGCGCGGGGAGCCGATCGACGGGCCGGGCAAGGACCGGGGCCTGGTGTTCCAGTCCTATTCGCTGTTCCCGTGGCTGACAGTGGAACAGAACGTCGCTCTCGCGGTCGATGCCGTGCACAAGGACCGCCCGCCCGCCGAACGCGCGGCGCTGGTCCGGCAGAAGGTCGAACTGGTCGGCCTCGGCCATGCGATGGAACGCAAGCCCGCGCAGCTTTCGGGCGGGATGCGTCAGCGCGTGGCCGTGGCCCGCGCGCTCGCCATGGAACCGGAAATCCTCCTTCTCGACGAACCGCTCTCCGCGCTCGACGCCCTGACCCGCGCCAAGTTGCAGGACGAGATCGAGCGGATCCGCGAGGAAGAGAGGCGCACTATCATCCTCGTCACCAACGATGTCGACGAGGCGCTCTTGCTGGCCGACCGCGTCGCGGTGCTTACCCCTGCGCCCGCGGCGCGGATCGGCCGCATTTTCGATGTGACCGTCGCCCGCCCGCGCAACCGCGAGGCGATGAACGACGACGCGCAGTTCCAGCACTTGCGCAAGCAGATCGTCGATTACCTCGGCGGGCTGAATGCCCAGGCCGGCAGCGTCGGCGAAAGCGCGGTCGACTTGCCCAATGTCACCCCGCTCGACCTCGCCCCGCCGCCGCAGGCCTATCGCGACGCGGCGCAGAGCGCGGTCGAACAGCGCTATCTCGAATTCTACAAGCTGAAGAAGGTCTATCCCACGCCCAAGGGGCCGCTGACGGTGGTGGAAGACTTCAACCTGCTGATGAACAGGGGCGAATTCGTCTCGCTGATCGGCCATTCGGGCTGTGGCAAGTCGACGGTCCTGACCATGGCCGCGGGGCTCAACGCGATCAGCGGCGGCGGCATCGTGCTCGACAACCGCGAGATCGACATCGCCGGTCCCGACAAGGCGGTGGTGTT